>NZ_JBIUAQ010000015.1:0-103828 GCF_044547565.1 Amycolatopsis sp. NPDC052450
GACCAACGCACCCGCGCCTACGTCACCCGCCGCACCACAGAAGGACTCTCGAAAAAAGACATCATCCGCTGCCTCAAACGCTACGTCGCCCGCGAGATCTACCAAGCCCTAACCACCACTTGACATCTATAGGAGCATCCACCTGTACCGACGCCCTCCCGCAGCCCTCCCGCAGCCTCCTCCCGCAGCCCTTCCTCAAGCGCGGTCGATGACCGCCTTGAGGAACCGCCGCGTCCGGTCGTGGTCCGGATCGTTGAACAGCTTGTCCGGTGTGGCGTCCTCCAGCACCTGCCCCTGGTCGAACATCATCACCCGATCCGAGACGTCCCTCGCGAACTGCATTTCGTGCGTGACGCAGAGGATCGTGATGTCGGTGGACGCCGCGATCTCGCGCAGCACGCGCAGGACGTCGGCGACCAGTTCCGGGTCGAGCGCCGAGGTCACCTCGTCCAGCAGCAGCACGTCCGGCCGCATCGCGAGCGCGCGGGCGATCGCGACGCGCTGCTGCTGGCCACCGGAAAGCCGGCTGGGGTGCTCGTCCTTCTTGTCCGTGAGCCCCACCATTTCCAGCAGTTCGACGGCCCGCGCCTCGGCCTCGTCCCGCGCGACGCCGAGCGAGTGGATCGGCGCTTCGGTGATGTTGCGCAGCACGTTCATGTTGGGGAACAGGTTGAACTGCTGGAACACCATGCCGATCCGCTTGCGGGCCTCCCGCAGGTACTTCTCGTCCGCGGGCACCAGTTTCTCGCCGCGCTTCATGTGACTCAGATAGTCGCCGCAGACCTCGATGGTGCCGCCGTCGACCTTCTCCAGGGTCATCAGCAGCCGCAGGATCGTCGTCTTGCCGGACCCGCTCGGCCCGATCAGCGAAACGAATTCCCCTGGCGCGACAGTGAAATCGAGGTCCCGCAGCACGACGTGCTCGCCGTAGGACTTGACCACCTGCGAGAACCGGATCATCGGGGAATCAACTGTGGGCGGCACGTCGCTCCAACCTTCTCACCAGAATCGAAGCCGGCAGGCTCACCAGCAGGAACAGCACCCCGGCCAGGGTGTACGGCTCGACGACGCGGAACGTTTCGGCGCCGACCTCTTTCGCCCGGTTGAGCACGTCGAGGACACCGATCCCCAGCAGCAGCGGGGTTTCCTTGAACATCGAGATCGTGTAGTTGCCCAAGGCGGGCAACACCCGGGGAACCGCTTGCGGCAGGACGACCGCCGTCCACACCCGTTGGCGTGGCAGGTTCAGCGCGGTCGCGGCCTCCCACTGTCCTCTCGGGACGGCCTCGATCCCGGCCCGGTACACCTCGGCCGCGTAGGTCGCGTAATGCACGCCCAGCGCCACGACACCGGTGACGAACGCCGACATCGTGAAACCCGTCAGCGGCGGAACCAGGTAGTAGATCGCGAACACCTGGATCAGCAACGGGGTACTGCGGACGAACTCGATGAACAGCGTGATCGCCTGCGACAGCACGGGGATCCCCGTGCGCCGGATCAGCGCGAACACCAGCCCGAGCGCGTAGGCGACGGCCGAGGCGAGCAAGGTGATCTCGACCGTGACGAGAAGACCCTTCAGCAGCAGAGGAATCGAATCGAAGGCCGCTTCCCAGCTCCAGTCCATCAGATACCCCCCGCCGCGGCCGTCATCTTCGACGGCGCCCTGCCGAGGCGCCGCGCCGCGACCCGCTCCAGCGCTCGCATCCCGCTGGTGATCAGCAGGGCGATGAGCAGGTAGAGCACGAGTTCGGTGCCGTAGATCCAGCCGATCTCGGAGCCGAACACCGGCCGCAGCAGTTCACCTTGCCGTGCCATCTCCGGGACGGCGATGAACGAGAGCAGCGCCGTACTCTTCAGCAACTGGATGAACAGGTTGTTGAACGGCGGCAGCATTTCCGCGAACGCCTGCGGCAGGATCACGCGCCGCATCCGCTGGGCGGGTGTCAGGTTGAGCGCGATGGCTCCTTCGAACTGCGCCCGCGGGACCGAATTCACCGCACCGCGCACGATCTCGGCGCCGTACGCGCCGTGGTTCAGCCCGAGCACGAGGATCCCGGCGAACATCGGGACCAGCTGAAAGCCCACCAGCACGGGAAGGACGAAATACAGCCAGAACAGCTGGACGACCTCCGAGGTACCGCGGAAGATCTCCACGTACACCCGGGAAATCCCCCGCACGAGCCGGGACGGCGATCTCAGCGCGAGCCCGGCGACCAAGGACAGCACCACGGTGAGCGCGATCCCGCCGAACGCGGCGGTGACGGTCGCGGTCAGTCCACTGAGGACGGTCGTGATGATATGCGACACCGACGACGACATGACGTCAGCCCCGTTACACCGCGCAGAGTTTCTCGGTGGTGACGTCGGGCTTCGGCAGGTTGGCCGCCGTGAACCCGAACGGTGTCACGATCTTGGTCCATTCGCCGCTGTCCTGCAGCTTCTTGAGTTCGGCGTTGAAGGCCTCGCGCAAGGGGTTGTCGTCCTTGCGGAAGACGAAGGCGCCGGCGGAAACGACCGGCTTGCCGTCCTTGACCGGATCGAAGCCGGGCGTGACTTCGGCCGCCGCGCCAGGGCTCTTGCTCAGCACGTCTTTGAGGGAGATGTCGGTGAGCGCGGCGCAGTAGACCCGGCCGTCGGTGACCGCGCGGAGCATGTTGTCCTGCGAATCGAGGGTGACGATCTGGTCCTCGGCGACACCGGAGTCGGTGGCGTACCCCTTCTCCACGGCCGCGGAGAGCACGGCGACCTTGACCTTCTTGGCCGCGATGTCCTCGAACTTCAGCACCTGCTGCGGATTTCCCTTGGGTACCAGCAAAGCGGTCAGCGCCGAGTAGTCGGGGATCGAGAAGGCCGCCGCGTCGCACCGCTCCTTCTTGATGTTCATCCCGGCCGCGACGATGTCGTACTTCCTGGCGTTGAGCCCGGGGATCAGCTGGTCGAAGGACACCGCTTCGGCTTCGACGTTGTCGATGCCCATGGCCTTGAAGACGGCTCGGGCGACTTCGGGGGCTTCCCCGGTGACCTTGCCGCTCTGGTCCGTGAAACCGTAGGGCGCTTCGTTCGCGATACCGATCTTGATCTTCTTCGCGTCCTTGGCCGCTTGCAGCGCGTCCCCTGAGGAGGTCGACGTGCACGCGGACAACAGCACCGGACCGCCGATCGTCACCGCGCCAAGAACAGCCGACCGCCGGAAGAATTCTCGCCTCGACCACTCGCCGTGCGCCATCGCCGCACCCCTTTTCGATTAATCGGTTTAATCGAAACGTAGGTGGGTACCTTTGCCCCGGCAATGTGAGCGGCTCACCCACCAGTGGCCGTTACGGTACCGAGATTAACGGTGACGTTAAGTGCTCAGGCCGTGGCGCTCCCGCACCAATCCGACAATTCCGTCCATGATGTCGGTGAGTTCGTAGTCCTTCGGCGTGAACACCTTCGCGATCCCCCGCTCCAGCAAGAGCTTCTCGTCGTCGGGCGGGATGATCCCGCCGACGATGACCGGGATGTCGCCCGCGCCCGCGGCCCGCAAACCGTCCACGACCTGCGGCACGACCTCGAGATGGGAACCCGAGAGCACCGAAAGCCCGACCACGTGCACGCCCTCCTGGACGGCGGCCGCGACGATCTGCTCCGGTGTGAGCCGGATGCCCTGGTACACCACCTCGAACCCGACGTCACGCGCCCGGACGGCCACCTGCTCGGCGCCGTTCGAATGCCCGTCGAGGCCGGGTTTGCCGACCAGGATCCGCAGCCGCTCGCCGATCTCGGTGTTCGTCGCCTTGACCCGGTCGCGGACGCGGCGGAGTTCCGCGTTGCCCTCGCCCGCGGCCGCCGACGCGGAAACCCCGGTGGGAGCACGGTATTCGCCGAACACCTCGCGCAGCGCGCCCGACCATTCACCGGTGGTGACACCGGCGCGGGCGCACTCGATCGTCGCCTCGAACAGGTTCTCCGACGTCTTCGCGATGGCCTTCAGCTTCTCCAGCGCCGACTCGGCGGCCGCGCTGTCGCGGTGCGTCCGCCATTCCTCGATCGCCGTGACGGCCTGCTTCTCGACGGCGGGGTCGATCGTTTCGATCGCCTTGGCGCCCTCGGCCTGCAGCGGGGAGGGCTCCGTGGTCTCGAACTTGTTGACCCCGACCAGGATCCGCTCGCCGTTCTCCATTCCGCGCCGGTACTCCGCGAGCGAAGCGACGAGTTGCGACTTCATGTAGCCGCTCTCGACGGCCGCGACCGCGCCACCGAGATCCTGCACCCGCGCGATCTCCTCGCGCGCGCCCGCCATGATCTCGTCGACCTTGGCCTGGATGACGTGCGAACCGTCGAAGATGTCCTCGTACTCCAGCAGATCGGTCTCGAACGCGAGCACCTGCTGCATCCGCAGCGCCCACTGCTGATCCCACGGCCGGGGCAGCCCGAGCGCCTCGTTCCACGCGGGCAGCTGGATCGCGCGGGCCCTGGCGCCGCGGGAAAGCGAGACCGCGAGCATCTCCAGCACGATGCGCTGGACGTTGTTCTCCGGCTGCGCCTCGGTCAGTCCCAGCGAGTTGACCTGCACGCCGTAACGCAGCCGCCGCGCCTTGGGATCCGTGACGCCGTAACGATCCCGGGTGATCTCGTCCCACAGCGCGGTGAACGCGCGCATCTTCGACATCTCTTCGACGAACCGCACACCCGCGTTGACGAAGAACGAGATCCGCGCGACCACCTTGGCCATGTCGGCCTGCTCGACCTGCCCGGAATCCCGCACCGCGTCGAGGACGGCGATGGCCGTGCACAACGCGTACGCGACCTCCTGCGTCGGCGTCGCGCCGGCTTCCTGCAGGTGATAGCTGCAGATGTTGATCGGGTTCCACTTCGGCACGTGGTGCACGGTCCACGCGATCATGTCGGTGATCAGGCGGAGGCTCGGGCCCGGCGGGAAGATGTAGGTGCCGCGCGAGAGGTATTCCTTGATGATGTCGTTCTGCGTGGTGCCGGTGAGCTTGGCCAGCACCTCGTCGACGTCACGTCCCTCGGCTTCGGCCTGCTCGCGCGCCACGGAGACGTAGAGCGCCAGCAGCCACATGGCGGGCGCGTTGATCGTCATCGACGTGTTGGCCTCGGCGAGCGGGATGCCGTCGAACAGGCGCCGCATGTCGCCGATATGCGAGACGGGCACGCCGACCTTGCCGACCTCACCCTTGGACAGCTGGTGATCCGGGTCGTAGCCGGTCTGCGTCGGCAGATCGAAGGCGACCGAGAGACCGGTCTGCCCCTTCGCCAGGTTGCGGCGATACAGCTCGTTGGACGCGGCCGCGGACGAGTGGCCCGCGTAGGTCCGCATCACCCAGGGGCGGTCCCGTTCACGGTCCGTGGGATAGGGCACGGTATACCTCCGGCGCTGGACGACGGCCTGAGTGTACCGGCCGGTAACATCGACCGCGCAGTTGAATCAGACACAGTCGGGTCATTCTCCCGCGACCGGTTCGTGGCGCTGTCGTGCCTCGTCCACGGCTTTCGCGAGCTTTTCCCGCACCTTCGCCACATCGCTGACACCCACCAGGATGACCGGCGCCTCGCGATCCCTACCGGTGCCCGCGCCGAAGTTCGCCGACGCCCACGCCAGCACGCCGAGCCTGCCGAAGGTGATCGTCCCGGTCTTGCCGGGGCCCGGGATGACCACGGGATCGGCCAGCCCGGCCAGCTCCCGGGACCTTTCCTTACGGCGGACCAGCGAACTGGTCTCGATGACCCGGCCGTCCGTCACGGCGTAGGTCGTCGAAGCGAGCCTGAGATAGCGGATCAGCGGCCTGCCGGCGAAATGGAACACCCCCGCGACGGTGAGCACGGCCCACGCGGCGACATGGAACGCCGTGTCGTGGTTTCCGGCGAAGAACAGCGTGACCCCGACGAGCCAGAGCAGGCCGACGGGAACGTTGAAGTAGTCGCCGGGATTGAAGAGGGGCCTGCGCACCGGCTGTCCGGCCCAGATGACCCGTTCGCCTGGAAGGAGGTCGATCTGCCCCTCGTGCATGCCAAGGCACCCTACCCGTCCGCGAGGCGGGCGAGCAGTGTCCGTTCGTCGGTACAGGCGGTCGTGAGTGGCCCTTCGGGTTGGAACCCGAAGGGTGTCTTGGGTATCTACGTGGATTCCGGCTGCGGTCGGTGCCAGGCCCAAGTCCGTGAAGGCCTCCTTGAGGGACTCTGGGTCCCTCAAGGAGGCCTTCACGGACTCGATAACCGCCACGTCCACCCCACAGGCACCACAGCCACAGCGGCTGCACGGGAAGGACCCCTTCATGTACTCAGGCAGGCAAGGACACCTGCCCGGCCCAAGGCCACCGCACCGGAGACTGTGACCGAAATCCGGGAGACTCGCCCGCGGGCGCCGTCTAGCGTGAGTGACCGTGACCTGGAGTTCGTACAGCAGCTATCTGCTCATCGTCGTCCTGATCGTGCTCGCGCCGGGACCGGACACGATGATCATGCTCAAGAACTCGCTGTCCGGCGGCACCCGCGGCGGTTTCCTCGCCACGGCGGGGATCTTCGTGGCCAACACCGTCCAGGGCACCGCGGCCGCGCTCGGTCTCGGTGTCGTCATCGCGCAGTCGCAGCCGGTGTTCGTGACGCTCAAGTGGGTCGGCGCCGCCTACCTCGTCTTCCTCGGTTTCCAGGCGCTGCGCGGCGCCTGGCGCGGCGACTACTCCGGCGTCGCGGCGGTCAAGCAGCAGGGCGCGAGCGGATTCCGCCGCTTCCGCGAGGGCTTCCTCTCCAACATCACCAACCCCAAGGTGCTCGTGCTGTACCTGTCGGTGCTGCCGCAGTTCCTCGACCCCGCGACGACGTCGGCGTGGCACGCGCTGCTGCTCGCCTACACCGTCGCGGTGCTGGGCGCGATCTGGCTGATGACGCTGCTGTTCTTCGTGCACCGCGTGCGCACCTGGCTGGAACGCCGCAAGGTCCGCCGCGCGCTCGACGGCGTCACCGGGACCGCGCTGGTCGGTTTCGGCGCGGCGTTGGTGCTCGAGTCATGACCTGGGGTGTCTACGGCGGTTTCGCGCTGATGATGCTGGCGCTGGCGCTCGTCCCCGGTCCGGACAACATGGTGGTGCTGAAGAACGCGCTTTCCGGCGGCATCCGCGGCGGGGGCTGGGCCTGTTTCGGGGTCGGCGCCGCGAATCTCGCGCAGGCCACCGCCGCCGCGCTCGGTCTCGGCGCGGTCATCATGAACTCGCGGCCGGTGTTCGAAGCCGTGAAGTGGGCCGGTGCGGCCTACCTCTGCTACTTGGGGATCCGGGCGCTGATCGGTGCCTACCGCGGCGATTACGGGCAGCTCGCCGAGACCGCCGCCGCCCGGCGGAGCGGATTCCGTCGCTGGCGGGAGGGCTTCCTCTCCAACGTCACCAATCCGAAGGTCCTCGTGCTGTACCTGTCGGTGCTGCCGCAGTTCCTGATCCCGGGTGTCACCGGCACCGGCGACGCCCTGCTGCTGGCTTACACGATCGCGGCGGCGGGCACCGTCGCCCAGCTTCTGCTGCTGTTCTTCGTGCACCGCGTGCGCACCTGGCTGGAACGCCGCAAGGTCCGCCGCGCGCTCGACGGCGTCACCGGGACCGCACTGGTCGGGTTCGGCGCGGCGTTGGTGCTCGAGTAACCCCTTCGGTCGTTCACGCGATACTCCGTATGTCGCAATGGCGCGACCTCAGGGAGGCTTCGATGAACAAGAAGACCTACGGCGTTCTCGCCGGAGCCGCCTTCTCCCTCCTTCTCCTCGGCGCGGGCCCCGCCGATGCCGGCGAGCGCGGCAACGGCGGCGCTCCTCCAGGACACACCAAACCGCAGACACCGTCCAAAGCGGACTTCTCCGGGCACGGTGCCGACAAGCACGGGCCCTACGACTCCACCCGCGACGGTTCGCCGTCCGCCAACGGGAACGGCGGCGGGAAAGCCGCCGGGAAACCCTGTGCCGGTTGTGTCGGCAAGGCCGACGACAAGAACCCTCCCGGACAGCTGCCCGGCGGCTCGGACGCCAACGCGGGTTACGAATGCGACCGCAACCACGGCGTCGGGCGCGGCAATCCGGCGCATACGGCCTGCGTGCCGGACCGGACACCGCCCGCCACGAACCCGCCGGTCGAGACTCCCCCGTCCGGGGGATCGCGCGGCGAAGTCGTGGCTCCCGCGGTCGTACCGGTGGCGGCCCCCGCCGCGGCCGTCGCACCCAGCGCCGACGCCGCCATCGCGACGTCTCCGTCACTGGCCAAGACCGGTTTCGATCTCGAACCAGCGTTGCCGGCCGGGCTCGGCCTGCTGACCGCGGGCGGTGCGGCGGTCTTCGCCGGAACCCGGCGGCGCAGGGACGCGTGACTACTTTCGGCGGATGACTTCGCGGCGTCCACCACGTTGAATCCCGTCTCCAGAAGCACCTAGCCGAGGAGGTCGTTCGTGAGGTTCACCCCCGCCGCCACCGTCGCGACGCTGGCCGCCGCCCTCTTGCTGGGCAGCGCCACCGCCGCGCCCGCGATCAACTCCTACAACGCCACCCCGGCACCCGAGCGCACCGAAGTCGGCGCCCTGGTCGCCACCTGGGACAACGACGGCGACCCCGCCACGCCCGACCGGGTCGACTGGGTGTGCTCCGGCACCATGGTGGACGCCGACACGTTCCTCACCGCCGCGCACTGCACCACCGGCTGGCCCGCCAAGGTGCGGTTCTTCGTCTCACTCGACCAGGACGTGCAAGCGGGTCTCGACGCGGCGGCGAAGAAGTACCCCGGTGATCCGGCCGCGATCGCCAAGGCCGTCGCCGTGGAGGGGGTCGCGCACAATGAGCGCGGCTACCCGGGCAACTCGGCCGACTCGCACGACATCGCCGTCGTCCAGTTGCCCGCGAAGCAGGTCGCCGCGCGTTGGACCTTCAAGCCCGCCAAGCTGCCCGGCGCCGGACAGCTCGACGCGCTCGGCCCGCAGGCGCTGAACTCGACGCCGTTCGTGGTCGCCGGCTACGGCACGCAAGAAGCCGTGAACGGGCCGGGTGGGCACACGCATCCGGGTGGCGGGGTGCGGATGAAGGCGCCGGTCACCTTCAACGCACTGAACAACACGTGGGTGCGGCTCGCGATGACGGCTCCCCAGGGCAACGGCGGCGCCTGCTACGGCGATTCCGGCGGCCCGAACTTCGCCACCATCGGCGGCGAGCGCGTCCTGGTTTCGACCACCATCACCGGTGACGGGCCTTGTTACGCCACGAACGTCACCTACCGGCTGGACTCGCCGACGTCGCGTGACTTCCTCGCGCCGTTCGTCGCCCTGCCCTGATCGCGCGTGAAGGCCCCCTTTCCTCGGCTGAGCCGAGAGAAGGGGGCCTTCACGCGCGTTTGATCAAGCCCGGTCGGGCTCTCCCGCCACGCGCTCGATCCGGGCGCCGAGGCGGTTCAGGTTCTCCACGAAATGCGGGTAACCGCGGTCGATGTGGAAGACGTCCCAGACCTCGGTGACGCCGTCCGCGCACAGCCCGGCCAGCACCAGCCCGGCGCCGGCGCGGATGTCCGCGGCCCACACCGGAGCGCTCGAAAGCCTCTCCACACCGCGGACGACGGCGTGGTGCCCGTCGGTGCGCGCGTCGCCGGAAAGCCGCATCATCTCTTCGATGAACCGGAACCGGGCCTCGTAGATGTTCTCCGTGATCATCGACGTGCCTTCGGAGACCGCCGACAACGCCACGGCGAACGGCTGCAGGTCGGTCGCGAAACCGGGGTACGGCAGCGTCACCCAGTCGACGGCCTTCGGGCGCTCGTTCTGGACGATGCGGAAACCCTTGCCCTCGAACGTCTCGACCTCGGCGCCCGCCAGGCGGAGCTTGTCGAGGACCAAGTCGAGGTAGTGCGGGTTGACGCCGCGGACGGTCAGGTCGCCCCTGGTCATCGCGGCGGCGAACGCCCAGGTCGCGCCGACGATCCGGTCGCCGATCACGCGGTGCTCGGTGGGGTGCAGCTTCTCGACGCCTTCGACGGTGAGCGTCGAGGTGCCAGCGCCTTCGACCTTCGCGCCCATCTCGGTCAGCATCGTGCAGATGTCGACGATCTCGGGCTCGCGCGCGGCGTTGTCGATGACCGTGGTGCCCTCGGCGAGCACGGCGGCCATCAGGATGTTCTCGGTGGCGCCGACGCTCGGGAAGTCCAGCCAGATCTGCGCGCCGCGCAGCCCGTCGGCCTTCGCCACGACGCAGCCGTGCTCGATGGTGCTGGTGGCGCCCAGCTTGCGGAGGCCGTTCTGGTGCATGTCCAGCGGACGGGAACCGATCGCGTCTCCGCCCGGCAGCGCCACGACGGCCTGCTTGAGCCGTCCGACCAGCGGACCGAGGACACACACGGACGCGCGCAGCTTGCCCATCGCGGCCGAATCGGCCCGGTGCGACAGCTCGGCGGGGGTGGTGATCTTGGCGGTGTCGCCGTCGATGACGACGTCGCAGCCGACACTGCGCAGGACGTCGCCCATCAGGGGGACGTCCAGGATCTGGGGGCAGTTCGTGATGGTCGTCGTGCCCTCGGCCAGCAGGGCCGCGGCCATCAGTTTCAGGACGCTGTTCTTGGCCCCGACCACGTCGACCTCGCCGACCAGCCGTGCTCCGCCGTGCACGTCGAAGTGCTCGCTCATGGGCGCCAATCATGCCCTCTCGCCCGGATTTGCCTTACGCCGGGCCGGTAGAGTCGGCTTCATGGTCGTTCGCATCAACCGCGTGTACACGAAGGTCGGCGACAACGGCACCACGGCACTCGGCGACGGCTCTCGCGTGCCGAAGACCTCGCCGCGGCTGGGTGCGTACGCCGACGTCGACGAAGCCAACTCCGTCATCGGGCTCGCGCTCGCGATGGGCGGCCTCTCCGAGGAGATCACGCAGGTGCTGCGTGCGGTGCAGAACGATCTCTTCGACGTCGGCGCGGATCTGTGCGCGCCGATCGTGGAGAATCCGCCGTACGAACCGCTGCGCATCACCGAGCGGTACATCGAGCGGCTCGAAGGCTGGTGCGACGAATTCAACGAGCGCGTGCCGAAGCTGACGTCGTTCATCCTGCCGGGTGGCACCCCGGGCGCGGCGTTCCTGCATCAGGCCCGCACGGTCTCACGACGGGCCGAGCGCTCCGGCTGGGCACTGTTCGAGGCCGAGCAGGCCACGACGAATCAGCTGGCGATCAAGTACCTGAACCGGCTTTCGGACCTGCTGTTCATCCTGTCGCGGCTGGCGAATCCGGACGGCGACATCCTGTGGCAGCCCGGCGGAGCGTCCTGACGACGCAATTCGGCACCTGGTTGCGGTCGTTGCGTGAGCAACTACCGCGACCAGGTGCCGAATTGCGTGATGAGGTGGAGCTCAGCCCTGTTCTCGTGCTGCCCAATAACGCTCGAGGTCGACGTCGGGCGTTCCGTCCTTGCCCGGGTCGATCGCCTTCATCGTGATCGTGTCCTCCAGGGACACGGGCTCGGGAAGGTGGCTCCAGCGGTTCGCGTCCTCGCTCTGAGTCATAGGCCGAGAATAGACGCGGATCACGTCGGAAACCCGGTAGAAATGCCGCTTCGTGATGATCCCATGTTTTCGCGAGCCGCATTCAGAGGACTAAATGCCCCAGGAAGCCCGCAGCGAAGCGAGAGCGTCGTGGAAGCCGGGGAAGGTCTTCTTCACGCAACCCGGGTCGTCCAGCGTGATCCCGGGCGTCCGCAGCCCGGTGACGCTGAACGCCATCGCGATCCGGTGATCCCGACGGCACTTCACCAGGGTCCCCGTCGGCACACCCGGCTGGATCTCGATCCAGTCGCGCCCCGTCTCGACCGAAACCCCCATCGCGCGCAGGTTCTCTTCGCACGCCGCGAGCCGGTCGCATTCCTTGATCCGCGTGTTGTAGACGTCCTCGATCCGCACCGGCCCGTCCGCGAACGGCGCGATGGCCGCGAGCGTCGGCACGGTGTCGGAGATGTCGCGCATGTTCACCGTGACGCCGCGCAGCCCGCCGGTTCCGGTCACGGTCACGGCGTCCGGCCCCACCTCGACGTCCGCGCCCATCTGCCGCAGGACCTCGACGAAGGCCAGATCGCCCTGTAGCGCGCCCTCGCCAAGGCCCGGCACGGTCACCGAGTTGCCGGTCAGCGCGGCGGCCGCGAAGAAGTAGCTGGACGTCGAAGCGTCGGGCTCGATCTCGTAGCGGCAGGCCCGGTACGGCGTGGGCGGCACGACGAACGTGTCGCCGTCCCGCACGACCTCGACGCCGAAGCGCCGCATCATGGCGATGGTGATCTCGACGTACGGGACCGAAACGAGGTCGGTCACGGTGATCCGCAACCCCTCGGCGGCCAGCGGCCCGACCAGCAGCAACGCGGTCAGGAACTGGGAGGACAGCCCCGCGTCCAGCGTCAGTTCCCCGCCCTTGATCCCGGCGGCCCGCACGACCAGCGGATGGTGCCCGGGCGAGCCTTCGAAGGTGAGGTCGACGCCCAGCTCCTGCAACGCGTCGGTCAGCGGCCCGAGCGGCCGGGCGCGCATCTGCTCGGAGGCGTCGAAGCGGAAGGTGCCGTGCCCGGCGGCGGCCAGTGCGGGCAGGAAACGCGCGGTGGTGGCGCCGTCGCGGCAGAAGACGTCGGCGCTGTCGACGGCGGGGCCCTCGGGCCTGCCGGAAATGGTCCACTCCGACTCGGAGCGCGAGACCTGGTAGCCGAGCTTGAGGAGTCCTTCGGCGAAGCCCTCGGAGTCATCCGAACGGAGCGGCCTGCTCAGCACGGTCGTCCCGTGGGCGGCGGCCGCGAGGAACAGGCCTCGGGCGGTGATCGACTTCGAACCGGGGATGTCGACGGTGGTCACGGCGTGAGCATACGGCGTGCGCGAACGGCGAACTCACGTGATCAGAGGCGTGACTCGCGTGTTTGAAGGCGGAACTCAGGAAGCGCGCGGGAGGCGGCGGCCCGGCGGGGCCGATTCGAGCCAGGAGAGGAAACCGGTGAGGGCGCCGGGGCCCATCGCGATCTCGATCGCCTCCTGCGTGGCGGACTCACATCGCAGGACGATCGAGCCTTCGGGGACGGCGTACGCCTCCGTGCCGGAGGGGTCGCGACGGTCCGCGACTTCCATGCTCGCCCGCTGGAACACGCGGTCCGGGCCGGTCCGCAGGCTCCACACCCGGAACCAGACGAACTCGTCGCCCTCGTAGCGGCCCAGCCCCAGATGCCAGCTGGACCGCGCCTCGTCCGGACGCCACCGCAGCGCGACGCTCACGCCACCACCGCGGCGCATCCGGACCCACCGCAACGAATACCAGGCCGCGAGAACGGCCAGGATGGTCAGGGCCCCGAGAACACCCACGGCGATTTCCACGGCCCGGCCCCTGTCCTTCGCCCGGTCAGACTGACTGACCGGCCGCGCGGAGCTGGGCGGTCGCCCTAGCCCGCTCTTGCTCGTCGTCGCCGCTCAACGCCTTCTTGGCCGCATCGACGTCGATCTCGTGCGAAAGTTCCGCGCTTTCGGCGAGGACACTCACGCCGGTCGCGGTGACCGACAGGAATCCGCCGTGCACCGCGGCGGTCACGGTCTCGCCGTCCGTGGTGGTCACCTTGACGACGCCGCCCTCGACGAGCTGACCGAGGACAGGCTCGTGACCGGCCATGATGCCGATCTCGCCCTCGGTGGTCTGCGCCACCACGAACGTGGCGGTACCCGACCAGAGACGGCGCTCGACGGCTACCAGCTCGACAGAAATCTCAGCCACGTAGCTTCCCTTCACTTCAGGTGCTGGCACCGAGTGTAATAGTCAAAGTTCCAACTATGCGAACGGCGGGACCAGCGTCCACAGTAGACACTGATCCCGCCGCTCATCGGAACATCACTTCTTGGTGATTTCCTTGTACTTCTTCTCGAGGTCTTCGAGGCCACCGATACCCAGGAACGCCTGCTCCGGGTAGTGGTCGAAGTCGCCCTTGGTGATGCGGTCGAAGGACTCGATGGTCTCCGACAGCGGCACGGTCGAGCCCGGGATCTGCGTGAACGCCTCGGCGACCAGCATGTTCTGCGAGAGGAACCGCTCGATGCGGCGCGCGCGCTGAACGGTGAGCTTGTCCTCTTCCGAGAGCTCGTCCATACCGAGGATCGCGATGATGTCCTGCAGTTCCTTGTACTTCTGCAGGATCCGGATGACCTCGGAGGCCACGCGGTAGTGGTCCTCACCGACGATGGCCGGGTCGAGAATGGTCGACGTCGACGCCAGCGGGTCCACCGCCGGGAAGATGCCCTTCTGGAACACGCCACGCGAAAGCTCCGTGGTGGCGTCCAGGTGGGCGAACGTCGCGGCCGGGGCCGGGTCGGTGTAGTCGTCCGCGGGGACGTAGATCGCCTGCATCGAGGTGATCGAACGACCACGGGTCGAGGTGATCCGCTCCTGGAGCTGACCCATCTCGTCGGCCAGCGTCGGCTGGTACCCCACGGCCGAAGGCATGCGGCCCAGCAGGGTCGACACCTCGGAACCGGCCTGGGTGAACCGGAAGATGTTGTCGATGAAGAGCAGCACGTCCTGGTTCTGCACATCGCGGAAGTACTCCGCCATGGTCAGCGCGGACAGCGCGACGCGCATACGCGTGCCGGGCGGCTCGTCCATCTGGCCGAAGACGAGGGCGGTGTCGTTGATGACGCCGTCCTCGGACATCTCCAGGAAGAGGTCGTTGCCCTCACGGGTGCGCTCGCCGACACCGGCGAACACCGAGGTGCCACCGAAGTTCCGGGCGACACGGGTGATCATCTCCTTGATGAGCACCGTCTTGCCGACGCCGGCACCGCCGAACAGGCCGATCTTGCCACCCTCGACGTACGGGGTCAGCAGGTCGACGACCTTGAGGCCGGTCTCCAGCATCTTCGTCTTGCCTTCGAGCTGGTCGAAGGAAGGCGGGTTGCGGTGGATGCCCCAGCGCTCGAGGTCGTCGCCGTAGCCGGGCTCGTCGAGGCACTCGCCGAGCGCGTTGTAGACGTGGCCCTTGACCTTGTCGCCGACCGGCACCGTGATGGGGCCGCCGGTGTCGGTGACCTCGGCGCCACGGACGAGGCCGTCCTGCGGCTGGAGCGAAATGGTGCGGACGAGGTTGTCACCGAGGTGGCTGGCGACCTCGAGCGTCACCGTCTTGCGGAGCTGCTCGAACTCGATCTCGACCTTGAGCGCGTTGAACTGGTCGGGGACGGAACCGCGCGGGAATTCGACGTCGACGACCGGGCCGGTCACCGAGACGATGCGCCCCTTGGCACGGGCTTCAGTACTGGTCATCAGTCATCACTTCCTGCTGCGGTGAGCGCGTTCGCCCCACCGACGATTTCGGAGATCTCCTGGGTGATCTGCGCCTGACGGGCCTGGTTCATCTCCCGCGTCAGCGTGCTCACCAGATCGTTCGCGTTGTCCGACGCGGCCTTCATCGCGGTCCGGCGGGCCGCGAGTTCGGACGCCGCCGACTCGAGCATCGCCGCGAAGATCCGCGTGTTGATGTACTTCGGCAGCAACGCGGAGAGGAGCTTTTCGGCACTGGGCTCGAACTCGTAGCTCGGGAGCAGGCTTTCCGGCTTCTCTTCGCCTTCGGTGTACTCGACCTCGAGCGGCGCGACGCGCTTGGCGGTCGGACGCTGGGTCAGCATCGAGACGAACTCGGTGTAGACGACGTGGATCTCGTCGACACCCAGGATGCCGTCGGCGTTGCCCGCCTCGTCGTCGGCGCCGTTCAGGAACGACTCGACGATGAGCTCACCGGCCTCCGAGGCGTTGACGTAACCGGGCTGGTCGGAGAAGCCCGTCCAGCTTTCGGTCACCTCGCGGCCACGGAAGCGGTAGTAGCTCAGGCCCTTGTTGCCGGTCACGTACAGCACCGGCTCCTTGCCCTGTTCACGCAGCAGCGTGAGGAGCTCCTCGGTCGCCTTCAGCACGTTGGAGTTGTATCCACCGCACTGGCCCTTGTCGCTGGTGATCACGAGGACCGCCGCACGCTTCGGGTTGGCGCGCTCGACCAGCAACGGGTGGTCGAGGTTGGCCGAGGCGCCGGCCAGGGCCGAGAGCACGTTCGTGATCTCGTCCGAGTAGGGCCGGGACGCCGCGACCTTCGCCCGCGCCTTGGTGATGCGCGCGGTGGCGATGAGCTCCATCGCCTTGGTGATCTTGCCGATGGACTTGGTCGCCTTGATACGCGACCGGAGTTCTCGGAGTTGTGCGGCCATGAGCTATCAGCTCACTTCTTCGGTGCGGGCTTGTTGACCTTGACGGTCTCCTGCCCGACCTTCTCGGCGGCCATCGCGTCGGAGACCTCGACGAGGCTCTTGCCCTCGGCGGTGGTGAACTCCTTCTTGAACTCGTTCACCGCGTCGACCAGCCCGGAAGCGGTCTCGTCGGAGAACTTGCCCGACTCGCGGATGTCCTTGAGGAGCTCGCCGTGCTTACGACGGGCGGAGTCGATGAACTCGTGGTTGAAGCGGCGCACGTCCTCGGTCGGGACCGAGTCGTAGTGCCCGTTCGTGCCCAGGTACACCGTGACGACCTGCTCCTCGACCGGGATCGGGGAGTACTGCGGCTGCTTGAGCACTTCGTACAGGCGGGCACCACGCTCGAGCTGCGCCTTCGACGCGTCGTCGAGGTCCGAAGCGAAGGCCGCGAAGGCCTCCAGCTCGCGGTACTGCGACAGGTCGATACGGAGCGAACCCGAAACCGACTTCATCGCCTTGACCTGCGCGGCACCACCCACGCGGGAGACCGAGATACCCACGTCGATGGCCGGGCGCTGACCGGCGTTGAACAGGTCCGACTGGAAGAAGCACTGACCGTCGGTGATCGAGATGACGTTGGTCGGGATGTACGCCGACACGTCGTTCGCCTTGGTCTCGATGATCGGGAGACCGGTCAGCGAGCCCGCGCCCAGCTCGTCCGAGAGCTTCGCGCAACGCTCGAGGAGACGGGAGTGCAAGTAGAAGACGTCGCCGGGGAAGGCTTCACGGCCCGGCGGGCGACGCAGCAGCAGCGAGATCGCGCGGTACGCGTCGGCCTGCTTGGTCAGGTCGTCGAACACGATGAGGACGTGCTTGCCCTCGTACATCCAGTGCTGGCCGATGGCCGAACCGGTGTACGGCGCGATCCACTTGAAGCCGGCGGAGTCCGACGCGGGGGCCGCGACGATGGTGGTGTACTCCATCGCGCCGGCGTCCTCGAGGGACTTCTTGACCGCGGCGATCGTGGAGCCCTTCTGGCCGACCGCGACGTAGATGCAGCGAACCTGCTTCTTCGGGTCGCCGGAGTCCCAGTTGGCCTTCTGGTTGATGATCGTGTCCACCGCGACGGCCGTCTTACCGGTCTTGCGGTCACCGATGATCAGCTGACGCTGGCCACGGCCGATCGGGGTCATCGCGTCGATCGCGGTGATACCGGTCTGCAGCGGCTCCGACACCGGCTGGCGCTCGACCACCGAAGCGGCCTTGACCTCCAGCGGGCGGCGGTCGGTGGTCTCGATCTCGCCGAGGCCGTCGATCGGGGCGCCGAGCGGGTTCACGACGCGGCCGAGGTAGCCCTCGCCGACCGGAACCGAAAGGACCTGTCCGGTCCGCTTGACTTCCTGGCCTTCGACGACGGTCTCGAAGTCACCGAGGATCGCGGCACCGATGGAGCGCGCGTCCAGGTTCAGCGCCACGCCGAGGACCCCGCCGGGGAACTCGAGCAGCTCGTTGGCCATGGCCGAGGGGAGGCCCTCTACGTGGGCGATACCGTCACCGGCGTCGACGACGACGCCGACTTCTTCCCGGCTCACGTCCGGGGCGTAACTCGAGACGTAGTTCTCGATCGCGCTACGGATCTCATCCGAGGAGATCGTCAGCTCCGCCATTTCAATCCCGCTCTCGCTTCGTTCGTGCCAGTGTGCAAAGTCGTTGTTGTGGGTCAGCTAGCCAGGCTGGTCTTTCCCCGCCCCCTGCGGGGCCCGCCCCCGGCCCGCGGCTAACCGGCGAGTCGCCGCCGTAGCGCGTCCAGCCGGCCCGCGGTGCTGCCGTCGATGACCTCGTCGCCGACGCGGACCACGAGTCCGCCGCCCAGCGACGGGTCGACCTCGACGTGCAGCGCGAGCTGCCGCCCATACAGGGCGTTGAGCTTCTCGCTCAGCCGAGCGTGCTGCTCGTCGGACAGCGCGCTCGCGCTGGTCACCTGGGCGACCGAGCGCTGACGGCGTTCCGCGGCCAGCTGGACCAGCCGCTCGAGGGCGTTGCCGACCCCGCGGCCCTTGGCGCGCAGGACGACCTGCTCGACGAGGGTCTTGGTGACCACGTCCACCTTGTCGGCGAACAGAGTGCGGACGAGGGTCCGCTTCGCCTCGGCGGGAGCGGTCAGGTCGGACAAGGCCTGTTCGAGCTCCGGTGCACCCGCAACGATACGAGTGACCCGGAACAGCTGGTCTTCGACAGCGTCGATGTTCCCGGACTTCTCCGCACTGGTGAGCAGCGCCGAGCGGCCGAGGGCCTCGAGCCCGTCGGTCAGTTCGCGCGGGCTCGACCAGCGGCTGCCCGCCACGGAGTCGAGCACCTGCAGGGCCGGCTCGGAAACCTTGCCCGCGAGAATCCCGCGGGCGAGGCCGATCCGGGCTTCGGGCGTGGCCGAACCGTCGGCGACGGCCCGGCGCAGGCCGATCTCCCGGTCCAGCAGGGCGACGACCGAAAGCAGCTCGTCGCCGACCGTCGCCGGGTCGGTACCCGCGGCGGCCAACACCTCGCCGAGACGATTCTCGGCGAGGTCGAGCGCTTCACGGCTCGCAGCATGCAGCGTCATTCTGGTCTACTTTCCCGCTCCGAGACCGGCACCGTTGGTACCGGCGGTCTCCAATTCGGCCAGGAACCGGTCCACGGTGCCGTGGCGGCGCGCGTCGTCCGCGAGCGACTCGCCGACGATGCGGCTTGCCAGCTCCACGGAGTTACGGCCGAGTTCGGCGCGCAGTTCGGCGATGATCTGCGCCTTCTGGGCCTGCAGCTGAGCCTGCCCCTGGGCGACGATGCGCTGGGACTCGGCCTCCGCCTCGGTGCGAAGCTCCGCCTTGATCTGCTCGGCTTCGAGCCGGGCGTCGTCGCGGATCTTCGCGGCCTCGGAACGGGCTTCCGCCAGCTGCGCCTTGTACTGCGCGAGGTTTTCTTCGGCTTCGGCCTGCGCCTTCTCGGCCCGCTCGATGCCACCCTCGATCAGCTTGGTCCGCTCCTCGTAAGCCGTCTCGAAACGAGGAACGACGTACTTCTTCAGAACGAACAGCAGCAGAAGGAAGGCGACGAAACCGAGGATGAGCTCGGGAATGTGCGGCACGATCGGGTTGGGCGCGTCTCCCGCGGCCAACACCAAGTCGGTCTTCAGCACAACGTCTCCTTAAGCGAGATTGAGTCGGGAAACTCAGGCGCCGGAGGCGAGGAAGTAGATGACGATACCGATCAGCGCCAGCACCTCGGTCAGCACGAAGGTCGAGAAGGCGATGCCCTGAAGCTTGCCCTGCGCCTCCGGCTGGCGAGCGGTGCCGTTGATGACGGCGGCGAAGATGAGACCCACACCGATACCGGGGCCGATCGCGCCGAGGCCGTAGCCGATGGCGGCGAGACCCGGGTTGATGTTGGAAGCGGCCTCGGCAGCCTGCGCAAGAACGATGTTGCTCACGTGCGTTTCCCTTCAAACTCGGTCCGCGCGACTCACGCGGATCGGGGGCTTTTGGTGTTTCTCAGTGCTCCGACGCCAGCGCGGCGCCGATGTACCCTGCGGACAGCAGCGCGAAGATGTACGCCTGCAGGATCTGGATGAAGGCCTCCAGGAACGTCATCGCGATGGCGAAGAGGAATGCCACCGGTGACGCGACCTTCACGATGCCTTCGCCCTCGGTCAGCAGGAAACTCCCGCCGAGCGTGAAGACCATGATGATGAGGTGCCCGGCGAACATCGCCGCGAAGACTCGGATGGCCAGCGTGGCCGGCGCGATGAAGAACTTCTGCGCGAACTCGATGGTGGAGTACAGCGGCAGAACGAATCCGGGAATGCCCGCCGGCGCCAGTTCCTTCTTCAGGTAACCCTTGAACCCGTGGCGTTTGAAGCCGACGTAGTGGTACACCGGGTAAACGACAAGGAACGAGAGTGCGACCGGGAAGCCGATTCGCGCCATGGTCGGGAACTGGAAGAACGGGATGATGCCGAAGAGGTTGTTCACCAGCACGAAGCTGAACAACCCGAGGATCAACGGGATGAACGGCTTGAAGTCGGCAGAGCCGATCTGTTCCCGCGCGATGTTGTTGCGGCCGAAGTTGTAAAGAGACTCGGCCATGAACTGTCCCTTACTCGGGACGACCTTCAGCCTGCGCGACGTCACCATGAAGTAGGTGACGATGATGATCAGGGAGATGACCACCAGCAACATCGGCTTGGTGAAGCTCAACCAAGGGCCGGAGCCGAACAACGGCGGTAGGTTGAAGTCTTTGACGCCAGGCGGCGTGAACTCCGCACCCTCGGCTAGTACCAGCGCG
The DNA here is from genome assembly GCF_044547565.1 of Amycolatopsis sp. NPDC052450. Classification (NCBI taxonomy): domain Bacteria; kingdom Bacillati; phylum Actinomycetota; class Actinomycetes; order Pseudonocardiales; family Pseudonocardiaceae; genus Amycolatopsis; species Amycolatopsis sp. NPDC052450. The sequence goes on from NZ_JBIUAQ010000015.1 coordinate 20,504, forward strand.
CCCACTGGGCTCCTTCCGGTTCTCCCGGCCGGCGTTCACTCCGCCGGGGGAATCGTCACGATCTGGACTTAACGTACCCGACACGTATCGGGCCGTCGGAGGCGGCCACCCCACGATGTGCTGAACACGGTTTCACGTTCCGCACACGAGGATTCTCGATGCAGCGCTCCCGGGAGACAGACGCCTACCAGCGGGTAAGAGGGACGATTCAACGCCGCCGCCACACTGCTGTTCGGGGTTCGTCATCAGGAGCCGGCAGCCGAGGCCGCCGCCCATACGCGGACCATATCAGCAGGTTCCGACAGGCCGTACAGGCGTACTACATTGCCCCCGATCGGCCGAGGACCTAGGTCCCGTCCCAGGTCAGGACCTCGGTCCCGGGGTCAGCGGGAAGCGGGGATGATCGTCGGGATCTTGGTCTTGCGGAAGGCGGCGAACTCCACGGCGGCGGACACGAGGATGGCCGCGATCATCGTGATGCCCAAGGACATCGGGTGCAGATCCGACCACCCGCGCAGCAGCGTGAGCGCCCCGAACAGGAGGAAGATCTTGAGCACGTAACCACCGAGAGCGATCACCATCACGAACATCGGGTCCATGCCCGCGCTGAAGCGCATCAGGCCCATCGTCGCGAGAGCGGACAGAATGGCGAGCACGCCGCCGATGGCCGCCCCGACGAGTCCCGGGAGTCCATTGAGGATGGTGAAGAGCACGATGCAGGCCAGCACGACCGGCGGTGTCGCGATCAGGGAGGCCCGCGTCATCGCGTTGGCCGCCTGCAGGACCACCTTGGCGTGAGGGTTCTCCTCCGCCTCGACGGTCTTCTCGGTCTCGCTCACAGAAAACTCCCTGGTCGTCTCAGCCCGCCAGTGTAGGCCCGCGCCGATACGGGCGTTCAGGCAGTCCGGTTCCTCGACCGCAGCCTCGGCACGATCGAGACCAGGGTCGCCAGCAGGAAGCCGAAGCCGACGATCCAGAAGACCGCGGCACTGTCGAACAACGTCACCGAAACCGCGCCGAACGCGAGCAGGCCCGCCCACAAGTAGATGAGCAGTACCGCGCGGCGCTGGGAATGCCCGATCTCCAGCAGGCGGTGGTGCAGGTGCATCTTGTCCGCGGCGAACGGGCTCTCGCCGCGCCGGGTGCGGCGGATGACCGCCATGATCAGGTCCAGCAGCGGGACGAAAAGGACCGCGGCGACCACGACGAGCGGTGAGAGCAGCGCGAGCGCGTCCTTACCGCTGAACTGCGGATACGGCACGCGGCCCGACGCGGACGTCGTCGCGCCCGCCAGCATGAGGCCGATCATCATCGAACCCGAGTCGCCCATGAAGATCTTCGCGGGCTGGAAGTTGTACGGCAGGAAGCCGAGACAGGCCCCGGCGAGCGTGGCGGCGATGAGGGCGGGCGGGTACGCGCCGACGTCACCGCCCGAGGAATCGAGCAGGCCGAGGGAGAAGGAACACGTCGCCGCGGCGGCGATGAAGCCGAGACCGCCGGCGAGCCCGTCGAGGCCGTCGACGAAGTTCATCGCGTTGACCATGACGACCACCAGCACGACGGTCAGCAGCGCGCCCTGGTTCTTGTCCAGCACCAGCACCTGGCCGAAGGATTCGCCGCCACCACCCCACGGCACCCAGAAGGACACCCACTGGACCCCGAAGATCACCAGGATCCCGGCGCACATGACCTGCCCGGCCAGTTTCGTCCAGGCGTCCAGTTCGAACCGGTCGTCGAGCGCGCCGATCAGGGAGATCACCCCGGCCGCGAGCAGGACGCCCAGCGAGTCGAAGGAGAAGTCGAAGCCGCGGCTCAGCGCCGGCAACTGGTGCGCGAGCCCCATCGCGGCGGCGACGCCGAGGAAGATGCCGATGCCGCCCATCCGCGGGATCGGAGTGACGTGGACGTCGCGGGCCCGCGGGTTGGCGATCGCGCCGATCCGGATCGCGACCCGCCGCACGACGCCGGTGAGCAGGAAGGTCACGGCCGCCGCGGTGAGGGCGACGAGGATGTACTCCCGGATCGGGAGACCTTGCGTAGGAGGCATGATGCGTTACGCCGCCGAGGTCCAAGTCACTCGAACACGCTACCGCGCTGGGGGGATACGGCGGCCAACGGTCTAGGCGAGTGACTCCGCGGGCACTCCCAGTACTTCCGCGACGGCGGCACGGCTGACCGCGCCCTCCCGCAGGATGACCGGGTCGTCGCCGGTGAGATCGACCATCGTGGACGGAACGGGCTCCCCCGTCGACCCGCCGTCGAGGTACACCGCGACACTGTCGCCGAGCTGATCGACGGCCTCCTGCGCGGTGGAGGCGGGCGGCTGGCCGGACACGTTGGCGCTGGAGACCGCCATCGGGCCGACGTCACGCAGCAGTTCCAGCGCGACCGGGTGCAGCGGCATCCGCAGCATCACCGTTCCGCGTGACTGACCGAGATCCCACTGCAGGCTCGGCGCGTGCGGCAGGACGATGGAGAGGTCGCCGGGCCAGAATGCCTCGATGAGCGCGCGAGCCTGCGGCGGCGTGCCGAGCACGAGTCCGTCCACAGTGGACCAGGAGCCGACCAGGACGCCGACCGGCATGTCCGGGCCGCGGTTCTTCGCCCGCAGGAGGGACTGCACGGCGCCGCCGTCGAAGGCGTCCGCGCCGATGCCGTAGACCGTGTCGGTCGGAAGGACGACGAGGCGGCTGGAGCGCACCGCGCTCGCCGCCGCGGCGAGCCCGTCGGCCCGCGATTCACGCTTGCTGCAGTCGTACACCGCGCTCATGGCGCCTGAGCCTAGCGCTGTGCCGGATACGCGAAGGCGCCCGGCCCGTGCAATGAAGGGGCCTTTCATAGCAAATTTTGCTATGAAAGGCCCCTTCATTGCAGCCGAGGCGACCGTCAGAAGGCGAAAGCGGTGCAGAACGACGTCGCCGTCTTCGCCGGGTCCGCGATGGACGTCGCGGTCAGCTTGATGTGCGCGACGTGGTCACCGCCCGCGGCCCGTTTGGCGTGCGCCGTCGCCGAAGACCGCCCGCCGAACGGGACGGTGGACAGCTCGTTCGGTAGCCGCACCTCCCAGCCCTTCGCGCTGGTGGAGGCGCTCAAGCGGTAGGTGTCGGTGTTGTACGGCGCCGCCGCGCCCTTCGCGTTGCCGGTGTTGATGACCGGGAACGAGCAGCTCGCGAGCCCCTGCTTGGCGAACGCGGGGGCCGACGGCCACAGCGAGACACCCCTGGCCTGCGAACCCGCCCCGTCGAGCGAGGCCACCGTGACGACGTAGGACAGCACGCCCTTGCGGTCGCGCTCGACGTCCGAGACGAGGAACTTCAGCTTGTTCGCCTCGTCGGTGTACTCGTACTTGCTCGCCGAACCGGTGCCCGCCTTGAACGCCGCGTCGTTGAGCTGGCGGTAGTCGCCGATGGGAATGGGGACCGCGGTGCCGTCGGGCTTCTTGTAGTCGGTCATGCCGATGTCGGCCGGATTCGCGTCGACGATCCATTCGAACGGCGCGTTGTCCTTGTTCTTCGTCTTCGCGATGATCACGCCGGAATCGGGGGCGAAGGAATCGCTGCCCATCCGGTCGACGACCTCGACGGTGTAATTGTCGTAGCCGCCACCATCACAGAACGGATCCTTCGCACGGTCGCATTTCGGCGAGAGGTCCCCGCCGTTGAGCGCGATGTTGATGCCGCTGTAGGCGCCCTGTCCGGGAAGGACCGAACGCGCCGTGATCCTGGCCGAGACGGGGCCGTTCGAGGCGAGCTGGTTCCGGTCGATCTTCAGGACGTCTTCGGGATCGATGATGTCCAGCTTCATCTTGGTGCGCACCATGTGATGCGAACCCATCGAGCCGCCCTGCGTCGCCGGGATCTGCCAGCGCGTGTGCGGTCCGCCGGGACCGTTGAAGCTGCCGCGCGACATCATCTCCCACGGACCGGTGTAGGTCCGGGACGGCGGAGTGCCGAACGGGTTGTTGTAGTTGTCGCCGATGCCGAGAATGTGGCTCAGTTCGTGCGCGTAAACCGCCTGACCCGAGCTTTCCGCCTGGGTCGAGGAACCGGTGACCGCGTTCGGCCAGATACTGGCGGCCGATTTCCACGAAGTCCACGGGACATAGCGGGTGGACGCGGCGTTCGGCATTCCCTCGACGCCGGGACCGAATTCGGCGGGCACGTTCCCCGGCTCGCCGAACTTCATCACGCCGAATTCCTGCCAGGTCGCGCTCTCGTCCTGGCCCGCGGAAAGATAGAAGATGAAGTCGAACTGCTTGGAGACGTCACCCACGTCCGCCCGCCAGGCGGCGCCCGCGTCCGCCCGCAGGTCGCGCTTGCAGTTCGCGCCGGGCGGACAGGCGTCGGGCTGGAACTCCATGCCGTATTCGAAGGACTTGCCGGGCAGCCGGTACGGCCCGAACGCGGTCAGTTCGACGCCCATCCTGCCGCCGGAGTCCTCCATCCAGTACTCGTTGATGGTGTGGCCCTGGTTCAGCGCCTGCGGTTTGTTCAGGAAGTCCTGGTAGAACTTCGCGACGTTCGCTCGGGGGATGTTGCTGGCGGCGGGGCCGGGGTTGCCGAACACCGTCGAATGCGTCGGCTGCGTGACGGCGAACTCCTGGTCCGGATAGTCCGCGAGCACCACGGCGCCCTTGAATGTCCGCTTTGTCGGCTTCAGCGAAGGATCGGCCCAGTTGGTGCCGGGCGGCTTGCGGTAGTCGTCCCACGTCATGTGGTCCTGGTTCTCCCAGGTCGACCCGTCGATCGGGGCGGGCCAGCCCTGCGCGGGCACCGCGGCGGACGCGGGTTGGGCGACCAGACCCGGCAGTAGCGCGACGGTGGCGAGGACGGCGAGTGTTCTGAGTGGGGCTCGTCGGAGAGACGATCGCATCGGGGTACACCTCCCAGTCGGACCGCCGATGAGGCGGCCGAGACCGACGTTAGGAGCTGGGCTTTGCCCTGGGCACCGCCGGAAGTCGTGAGTCTCGCTAACTATCCGGCCGTACCCGCCGCAATTCGGCACCTGGTTGCGGTCGTTGCAACGCGCAAGTACCGCAACCAGGTGCCGAATTGCGGCGGAAACCTCAGGAGACGCGCAGGGCGGTGACGAAACGAGGTCGTCCGGCGAGGTCGAGATGCCCCTGGACGTCGGTGAGCACCCGCCGCGCCCGCACCAGCGCCGGGACGGCGGAGCCGTGCGTGTCGTCGTGCTCGATCGCCAACCCGCCGGTGGGCCGCAGCAGCCGGGCGGCGGCGGCGATCGCGTGCCGGATCACCGCGAGCCCGCTTTCCTCCGCGAACACCGCCCGCGGCGGGTCGTGCTCGGCGACCTCGGCCGGCACCGGCGTGCCCTCCGGCACGTACGGCGGATTGCACAGCACCAGGTCCACGAGCCCGTCGAGTTCGGCGAACATCGTGCTGTCCGCGACGTCGCCGGAATACAGCCGGATGGGCGTGTCCCCCGCGTCCGCGTGGACGTCGGCGTTGTGCCGGGCCCACGCGAGCGCCTGCGCGTCGATGTCGACGGCGTAGACGACGGCGTCCGGCCGCGCGTGCTGCACGGCCAGCGCCAGCGCGCCGGAGCCGGTGCACAGATCGACCACCACCGGGTACTCGCGCCCGTGCAGCAGTTTGAGGCCCCATTCCAGGAGCAGTTCGGTCTCCGGGCGCGGGACGAACACCCCGGCGCCGACGTTGACCGTGATGTCGCCGAGCGCGGCCCAGCCGGTGAGGTACTGCAGCGGGATCCGTTTGGCCCGCTGGTTCACGAGCTGGCCGATCGCGTCGATGACCGGCGGGTCCACCAGCGGCACCATCGGCAGACGGCCGCGGTCGACGCCGAGGACATGAGAGGCGATCAGCTCCGCGTCCGAGCGCGGTGACGCCACACCGGCCTCGGTGAGAATGCGGGTCGCTTCCATGATGGCGAGGCGCAACGGCTGCCGGTTCACTGGTGTTCCTTCACAGAGTCAAGCCTGACACACGAGGCACGCGTGCCGGGGTCGATACACGCGGGCTCAGGGTATCGATTGCTTTCAGCGCACCCGCCACGAGAGCGACGACAACGTCAGCGCCGCTTCGGCCACACGACGCGCGAGTTCGGTCTGAAGGCTCTTCGTCGCCGAAGCGATCCACTCGTCGACGTTCCGTACGCCGACATCGCGGTACTCGACGGCCTGAAGCAGCATTTCGAGCTTGTCCGCGTCGCGTGCGTACAACGCTTCGGGGCTTTCCGCGGCTTCGTACTCGTCGACGGCGTCGCGTACCGAGTCACGCGCGGCGCCGGGGAGCGCCGACGTCTGCGCGGCGGTGATCGCCCGAGGATCCGGCTTCTCGACGAAACCCTTGATCGTGTGCGGAAGATCGCCGGTCCGAGTCTCCTGCGTGTCGTGCCAGAGCGCGAGATACGCCGCCCTGGCCGGATCGGCGCCGCCCTCGGCCGCCAACAGTCCGGCCAGCTGCGCGACCCGGGTGGTGTGCTCGGCGACCGATTCGGGGTCACGGACCCCGGCCTGCCACCACCCGGCCCGTCGGATCCGCTTGAGCACACCCAGTTCGAAGCCGAATCTGGCCAGGGCTTCCACAGTTCTCCTACGCGTCGACGGTGAGATATCCGGCCAGTGTCCCGCGACGCTGCCGGAGCGTGTCGATGCGGTCGTCCATTTCGGCCAGTTCGCGCCGGATCTCCGCCACGACCGTGGGGCACAGGTCGAGTTCCGGCAGTTCGCCGTTCGCACACGGCAGCACCTTCGCGATGACCTGCGTGCTCAGCCCCGCCGAGAGGAACGCGCGGATCTGCCGCACCGTGGTGACCGCGTCGTCGTCGAAGGTGCGGTAGCCGTTGAAGTCGCGTCGCGAGACCAGCAGCCCCTGCTCCTCGTAATAGCGCAGCAGCCGGTGACTCACGCCGGTCCGCCGGGACAGCTCGCCGATCAGCATGTGACCCCCGTCATCCGTGGTTGACCTTCACATCGATGTCAGTACCTAACGTCGCAGGCATGACGAATCATTTCGCGCACGTCGTCCGCGGATCCGGCCCCGGTCTCCTGCTCGCCCACGGCGGTGGCGGCAGCGTCGAGGGCAACTTCGGCGGCATCATCGACGACCTCGCCCGCACCCACACCGTCGTCGGCCCCGACTACCCCGGCTCCGGGGCCACACCGCGCAGCACCGAACCGCTGGACCTCGACACCGTCGCGGACGAACTGGTCTCCATCGCCGTCGATGCCGGACTCGATCGCTTCACGATCCTCGGCTACTCCCTCGGCACCGGAGTCGCCGTCCGCGCCGCGACCCGGCACCCCGATCGGGTGACCGGTCTCATCCTGACCGCCGGGTTCACGAAACCGGACAACCGGCTCCTGCTGGCCGTCGACATCTGGCGCGAACTGCTGGGCGGCGACCGGAAGCTGCTGGCGAAGTTCCTCACCTTCGCCGCCACCGGCGAGAAGCACCTGAACGCGCTGTCGCCGTCGGAGCTCGAAGCCGCCATCGAGGGACTCGCCGGCTTCATCCCGGAAGGCAGCCCCGAGCACGTCGGCCTGGTCGCCGGCGTCGACACCCGGGCCGAACTCGCCGGGATCTCGGTCCCCACGCTCGTCATCGCCACGACACTGGACGGCCTTGCCCCGCCCACTCCCGCGAACTCGCGGCCGGGATCCCCGGCGCCGAACTGGTCGAGATCGAGGCCGGGCACGGGATCGGCGTGGAAGCCCGCGACGAATGGCTCGGCGTGATCCAGAAGTTCCTTTCCGCCGGTTTTAGCGAGGGTACGAGCTGATCACCCTGCGGAATCTTCTAAGGTGACGCGGGTGAAGATCCGGGAAATCCGACTGACCCTTGGCGTGTTCTTCGCGGCGCTCGGGGTGCTGCTCGTCCGTTTCCTGGTTCCGCGTCCGATCGGCATGGCGGACAACGGCGACGGCTGGCGCATCCTGTGCCAGCTCGGCGCCCGCGAGCTCGACAGGCCTTCGGAATACTTCGTCCGCTTCTCGTACGGCCCCGCCCCGGCCTGCAACAGCGAGTACATCTCCAGCCAGAGCTGGATCGACAAGATCGCCAGCGAGATCGGGCAGCTGCTCGGCTCATCCGCGATCCTGAACCTGCTGGTACTGGGCGTGCTGGGCTGTCTGCTGGTCGCGGGCGGGATCGCCGCGATCGTCGTCGGACTGCGCCTGTCGGTCCGGAACAGCGTCATCGCCACGGCCGCGCTGCTGCTGGTCGCGGCGGACTCGGCCTTCTTCGGGTACTTCGCCTCGGTGCTGAGCGAGGGCGCCGCCTTCGTCGGGATGCTCCTGCTCGCCGGCGGGCTGCTGCTCATGCACCGCACCGGTCCGTGGCGCTACACCGGCGCCGCGGTCACCGTGCTCGGCGCGATGATCGGCATCAACGCGAAGTCGCAGACCCTGCTGCTGATCCCGCTGTTCGCGCTCGCGCTGCTGTTCGTCCGCCCGGCGGGCACCCGAGGCCTCGCCAGGTGGGTCCTGCCGCTGGCCGTCCTCGCCGTCGTCGGCACGGGGACCGCGCTGGTGCAGGGCGCGGGCGACTCGGCCAACGCGGAATACCGCGAAGCCAACATGTACCACGTCGTGTTCAACGGGATCGTGGACGGAAAGCACGACACCACCGCCGACCTCGCCGCACTGGGCCTCCCGCCCGAGTTCGCGAAGTACATCGGCACGGGCTGGTGGAGCGCGAACGCGGCCTGGCGCGACCCCGAGTACGCCCAGTACCGCGACAAGATCAGCCGCCGCAACGTCGCCCAGTACTACCTCGATCACCCGGGGCGCGTGGTCCAGATGCTGCACCGGTCCGCGCAGGAGACGCTGACCGCGCGAGTGCCGAACCTCGGCAGCTTCGGCGAACACGCCGGGCAGCCGCCGCTCGCCAAGGAGTACCGCGTCCCGGTGCTGTCCGGGATCACCGGCTGGCTCGCCCCGCTGGGGCTGTTCGCCCTCCTGCCGATCTGGCTGCTCATCGGCTGGGCGGGGCTCCGCGCCTTCCGCAACCGCACCGGACGCCGCGACGTCGGCATCGTCGTGCTCATGTTCCTGCTCTTCGCGATGGGCCAGATCCTGGTCTCCGGCCTCGCGGAAGGCATCGAAAACGTCAAGCACCAGCAGCTGACGATCTACCCGACCCTGCTCGCCGCCGCCTTCGCCGCGCTCTCGTTCCTGCCGCGGCGCAAGGAAGAGGCGCCGGTCGTCGAAGAACGCGAACCGGAGAAGGCGTCCGTCTCCGGCTGATCTTCAGCCGCATGTTTGTGCTTTCTCGGGGTTCCGGTCGTAGCGCAGTCCGCTTCGGCCGACGGAGTGGATGAGGTTCTCCCAGAATCGTCCGAAGGTCAGCGGCGCGCGGACGGAGTCGAGCATTTCCCTGTTGTGCGGGCAGCCCAGTGTCCTCTGAATCGCGTCGAGGTTCTCCTGCTTGTACTGGCCCCGTGCCGCCGCGGCCTCCGTCGGCTCCGCGCCGAGGCCGGCGACCTCCCAGTTGGACCCGGCGAACTTGCTGTGCCCGATCCGCCTGCCCGGCACGGTGGTGCTGTGCGCCGCCACCGGGTTGACGAGCCCGATCGAGTCGTGCACCCACACGTCGAGCGGCAGGAGCATGCCGGGGCCGCCGATGTTGAAGTAGGTGAGCACGTCGCGACCGTTCGCCGAAGGGTAGGCAACCCATCCCGTCGACGGCGCATACACATGGATGGAAGGGTCCCGCTTGGCGGCCAGCTGCTTACGCGCGTCGTCGGTCATCTCCGCGAACAACCGGAAGTCCCGCGCCAGGATCGGGTGCTCGGTCCCGCTGGCCGCCACATAAGCGGCTCGCTCGTCGGCGATGACCTCTTGCTCGTCGATCGGCTCTTCCAAGCCCGCGTAAGGGGCTCGTAGCCAGCCACCGGCAACCACGGCCCAGACGGCGATCGCGAGAACGGGCACGGACGTCAGCTTGGTGACCCTGACCGCCATCACCGGAAGCAACAGGCAGAACGTCGCGGGAAGCAACATCCTCCCGTGCATGAAGTCCCCACCGACCCGGACGACGTACGCCGCCAGCAGGACGGCACCCACCAGCGGGACGGCCACCAGCACCACCACCCGGCGACTCACGGACTTCCGCCACACCAACGCGAACCCGGCGAGCAGGCACGCGGCGACCGGAATCCACAGCAGGTAAGGACCGGCGAAATCCCCGAAATACGTCCATCCGCTGTCCCACAGCGCCTCGGAAGCCTCCTTCACCAGCGCCGTGTTCGGGGTGATCAGGCCGTAGTAACCCATCCGGAACACCTGATACGACACCGGAAGTACAGCTGCGGCGCCCAGCAGAAGCAGCGTGGGCCGCCAACCTCGCCAGGTGAGCACCAGCAATCCGGCCATGGCCGCCAAACTGAACAAAGCGAGGTCCGGGCGAACGAGCGGCCCCAGCCCGATGACCACCGCCGTCGACCACAGCGGACCGAACGGCTGCTCGCTACCGCGCCGCACCAGGAGCCACCAGGTCCCGCCGAGCCACAGGCTGATCAGCTGCCCAAGACCTGAAGCGTGGCCAGCACGTACTGGGCACAACGGGGCGACCTACGAAAATTTCCAGTGTCAGGTCGTATGACGAATCAACCCGTGTCCACAATCTCACGGTTGCCAATATCCATACGTTCTTCGTGTCGACCAAGGGCGCAACCGCCTTGGTCCACAACTCTGGATGCGACGACATCGCACTCGGCCTCGATAGCACAAGCAGGAGCGAGGCGGCACTTTTCGAATTCTCGCTTAAAACAGGGGCCCCCTATCACAAGCATTGGCCCGGAACCAAGATATGGTATCAGAAATTTCTCGACTACTTGAATGATGGGAAAACGAGGATTCATTTCAATCTAGACGACATCCCCAACCCAAAAGAGATGGCGAAAGTCGGCGCGACAGCCGACCCTTATGTCGGCCATGCGACCGCCTGGGAGCTATATCAGATTCAAATCACACCTTCCGCATGGAGTAGGGTAATATTCCACAGAGACGGAAAGCCGTTGCCATACAACCCATTGAAATGAGTCGATGAACAACTCGATTTGGCACAGCGATAAAGCCTTTCAGCTTTGGCAGTACACTGTCAGTCATTCTCAGCTGGTACTACAGAGCGCAAGCGGTGACGACGAGGTGATACGGGTGTACTTCGAGAATGTCGACCGACTGGAGGTCAGTCGTTTCTACCGGGCACCCTTCTCCCTGAAGGTAGTGGAGAGTCATGGTCCATATCCCGAAGCACTCAAATCGCCAGATCTACTGTTCGAACTGAGCAGCCCCAATGCAGAGGGGTTCGTGGTGGCGTCACGGGTTCGAATAACAAGAAATTCCCGACAAGGGTCGGAAAAAGAGTTGCTTTTCCACGAGTCCATCGCGAATCAGCTACACGGTAGTGATTGATTGTTCGCCGAGGACTCTCTGGCGCGCCGGGAGCCGAATAAGTTCGGCTCCCGGCAGCCCGCAACAGTATGCGACGCGGACGACACGTAGACTGCGGCGCATCTGTTGTCACCGAAGGGCTCGCCGAACAGTCATGGATCTCCGGGAAACGGAAGTCGTCACGCGGATATCCGCGAATATCGAGACCGAGGATTTCGCCGCGGCCGCCGCGCTGGGCGATCGTCTCATCGGCGAGTTCGAGGCCACCGAGCTGGAGATCTGCCGGGCGGATCCCGAAGGTGGCTGGAAGGGCTATTCGGTCTCCGTGGGTTATCGCACGCCTCCGGCGGACGGTGAGGAACTCGCCGAGACGCTGCACCGGGCCGCGGTACCGGCGCTTTTCCACTTCGGCCTGAACGCGGAATTCTTCGAGATTCACGGTACGCCGGAGACCGGCCAATATGGAAGCTACGACGCCTACGACACCCAAGCCGACGGATACACGCTTTATTCGCTGATGGCGGCCGTCGGCGGCACCGATCCGCGTGAACCCGCGTACGTCCCCCGGCACGATTTCTCCCCGCGCGCGGAAACCGATGTCATTTCGCGGGTGCATCTCTACGTCCCCACCGGTGACCTGCGTTCGGCCGTGGATCTGTGCGGCCGTCCCGCGACCGACCTGTCGGCCTCGCTGGTCCGGATCAGCACGGACGCGGGCCCTTGCGAGGCGGTGCTGCTGTCGGCTTTCCCGGCTCATGCCGGAGAAAGCGGCGAAGAGGCGCTCAGCCGGGTCTCGAGCGAGGTGGCCGACAGGCTCTCGCGGGTGAGCATGTCCGTCCGGGCCATCCATACCAGGCTTGAGGACGACCCGTTCTACACCGAACCCGGCTAGCGATTCTTCCGAAGGACAGCTCGGCCGGAGCGTGTCCGTCGCGGGTCAGCCGGCGTGTTCGGCCAGTCGCTCTTCGCGGTCCGCGGTGATGAGCGCGTCCAGCACGCCGTCGAGGTCGCCGTCGAGGACCTGGTCCAGGTTGTACGCCTTGTAGTTCACCCGGTGGTCGGCGATGCGGTTCTCGGCGAAGTTGTAGGTGCGGACCCGCTCGGAGCGGTCGACGGTGCGGATCTGCGAGCGTCGCGCGTCCGACGCCTTCGCGGCGGCCTCCTCCTCGGCGATCGCCTGGAGGCGGGCCTGCAGCACCTGCAGGGCGCGGGCGCGGTTCTGGATCTGCGACTTCTCGTTCTGGCACGAGACGACCACGCCGGTCGGGAGGTGCGTGATGCGCACGGCCGAGTCGGTCGTGTTCACGCTCTGGCCGCCGGGGCCGGACGAGCGGTAGACGTCGATGCGCAGGTCGTTCGGGTCGATCTCGACCTCGACGTCCTCGGGTTCGGGGTAGATGAGCACGCCGGACGCGGAGGTGTGGATGCGGCCCTGCGATTCGGTGGCGGGCACGCGCTGCACGCGGTGCACCCCGCCTTCGAACTTCAGCCGCGCCCAGACACCGTCGACGGTGGCCGAGCGGCTCTTGATGGACACGGTGACGTCCTTGAAGCCGCCGAGATCCGAGTCGACCGAGTCGAGCACCTCGGCCTTCCAGCCGTGACGCTCGGCGTAGCGCAGGTACATGCGCAGCAGGTCGCCGGCGAACAGCGCCGACTCCTCGCCGCCTTCACCCGATTTGATCTCCATGACCACGTCGGAGCCGTCGTACGGGTCGCGCGGCAGGAGCAGTTCGGTGAGCTTGGCCTCGAGCACGGGGATCTTCGCGGAGATCTCCTCGGCCTCGGCCGCGAAGGACGAGTCTTCCGACACCAGTTCCTTCGCCGTCTCGAGATCGTCGCGTGCGGAGTCGAGCTCGCGGACCGTCTTGACGACGGGGCTCAGCTCGGCGTACCGGCGGCCGAGTTTGCGGGCGCGCGCCTGGTCGGCGTGCACGGACGGATCCGCCAGCTGCTCTTCCAGCTGGGCGTGCTCTTCGAGCAGACCCCTCAGCGAACTCGAATCCACCACTCCACCTCTCAACGACCTGGACAGAACCATGAAAAACGGCGCCTACCCGGACATGCGGGTAGGCGCCGTGATTCAAGCTACTTGGCGTCTTCGGCCTTCTTGCGCTTGCCGTAGCGAGCCTCGAAGCGCGCGACGCGGCCGCCGGTGTCCATGAGCTTCTGCTTGCCGGTGTAGAACGGGTGGCAGTTCGAGCAGATCTCGACGTGGAGGTTGCCGGAGGTCTTGGTGCTGCGGGTGGTGAATTCGTTGCCGCAGTCGCAGTTGACGTGCGTGACAACGTACTCGGGGTGAATACCGCTCTTCATGGTGTCCTCTCTCGTTGGCCCCGGGTCCCCGTGCGGGGTGAACCGGTGCCGGACTTCAGCGGATGATTTTGCCAGATGCGCTGGCAGTGGACTCAACGCACCCCTCCTCCGGAGTATTCCAACACGTTGAGTTATCGACTATCACGCCCGGTTGTACGAAATTTGTACTTGATCACGAGACCTTCCTCACTGTTGGTAATTCCTCAACAGGAGGTACTGATCATGCGCAACATCCTCGCCAAGGTGGCGAAGCCGGCGTCCGTCGCCGCGCTGGCCATCGCGGCCCTCGCCCTGGCTCCGGTAGCCGGGGCCGCTCCGGCCGCCCCCGAAGCGGGCGCCACCATCACCGCCGCCGACATCAACCCGGCCGCGGGAACGTTCACCACGGTGTCCGACGGTGACCTGGCCATCCAGGGCGCCGGCGACGGCACTCCCGCCGGGGCCGTCCAGTGGTTCAAGAACCGCATCGGCTCCACCGCGTACCAGGGCCTCTGTGAGAAGGCGGTCGAGAACGCGTACGGGACCACGGGCGTCTGGGCCTCCGCCAACGCGCACTGGAACGGCGCGAGCCCGAAGCACACGACCGGGACGCCGCCGAAGGGCTCCTTCGTGTACTGGAATATCAGCCAGTGGGGCCACGTCGGCATCGCCGACGGCTCCGGCGGGATCTACGCCTCCAGCATCGGCGGCAAGATCGGCCACGCGTCGAGCGTGCACTACTTCAACAACTACCGCGGCTGGACCCCCGCGGCGGTTCCGCACCGCTGAGCACTCGGCCCAGGTGTTCCGTGAAGGCCTCCTTGAGGGACTCTGGGTCCCTCAAGGAGGCCTTCACGGAACGTCGATCGAGGTCAGCCAGCACTCGGTCGCGCGTGGCGAAGTCAGCCGCAGCACGGGCACGTCGGGGTCTGAGACCCAAGTACGGATCGTGCGCCGTTTGCGGGCGAAAGACCGGAAGTGCCAGACGATGATCGAATCGCCGGAAAGCATGCTCCGCAGCGTTTCGACGTTGCCGTTGCAGATCCGGCGCCGCGTGACGCAGCGCACCACGGTCCGGCGCACCAGACGGCTCAGCGAAACCCGGCGCGGATAGTCCAGCGCCACGATCAGTTCGGCGCGGGGCAACGCGATATCGCGCCATTTGGCGAACATCCCGTCGATGATCCAGCGGTCCCCCGCGACCAGCGCGCTGATCCGGCGTCGCTGCTCGTCGTCGGGGACGGGAACCCAGCCCGGCTGCCAGGCGAGGTCGTCGTCGACCGAATGGCACGGCAGCCCGGTCCGCTCGGCCAGCTTTCGCGCCAGCGTCGACTTACCCGAACCGGTGACCCCGTAGACGACGATCCGTCCCGGCAGCGAACCCACCACGGCCTCCTCTGAATGCGATGAAGGGGCCTTTCATAGCAAAATTTGCTATGAAAGGCCCCTTCATTGCCGTGCCGAAGGCGACCGAAGGATCAGTCGTCGTCGTTCGAGCCGAGGGCCGTCTTCGAGACCTGCATGAGGAACTCGATGTTGGTCTTCGTCTTGCGCAGTCGCGAGATCAGCAGGTCGATGGCCTGTTGGGAATCCAGTGCATGTAAAACGCGGTGCAGCTTGTGGGTGACCGCGAGCTCGTCCGGCGAAAGCAGCAGATCTTCCTTGCGGGTACCGGACGGGTTGATGTCCACCGCGGGGAAGACGCGCCGCTCGGCGATCTTCCGGTCGAGCTTGAGGTCCGCGTTCGCGGTGCCCTTGAACTCCTCGAAGATGACCGTGTCACCGGTGGATCCGGTTTCGACCATCGTCGTGGCGAAGATCGTCAGCGAACCGCCGTTTTCGATGTTGCGCGCCGCGCCGAGGAACCGCTTCGGCGGGAACAGCGCCGTCGAGTCGACACCACCGGAGAGGATCCGGCCGGACGCGGGGGCCGCCAGGTTGTAGGCACGGCCCAGACGCGTGATCGAGTCGAGCAGCACGACGACGTCGTGACCCATCTCGACCAGCCGCTTCGCCCGCTCGATGGCGAGCTCCGCGACCGAGGTGTGGTCGGACGGCGGGCGGTCGAAGGTGGAGGCGATGACCTCGCCCTTCACCGACCGCTGCATGTCCGTGACCTCTTCCGGACGTTCGTCCACGAGTACGACCATCAGGTGGCACTCGGGGTTGTTCGTCGAGATCGCGTTCGCGATGTCCTGCATGATCGTCGTCTTACCGGCCTTCGGCGGCGAGACGATCAGGGCACGCTGTCCCTTGCCGACCGGCATCACCAGGTCGATGACGCGGGTGGTGAGCTTGTGCGGCTCGGTTTCGAGGCGCAGTCGCTCGTTCGGGTACAGCGGGGTCAGCTTGGTGAACTCGGGACGGCGCTTGGCCTCGTCCGGCTCCAGGCCGTTGATCGAGTCGACGCGCACCAGCGGGTTGAACTTCTGCCGCTGCTGTTCGCCGTCACGCGGCTGGCGCACGACACCGGTGATGGCGTCACCGCGCCGCAGGCCGTACTTGCGGACCAGCGAAAGCGAGACGTACACGTCGTTCGGCCCGGCGAGGTAGCCCGAGGTACGCACGAACGCGTAGTTGTCGAGCACGTCCAGGATGCCCGCGACGGGCAGCAGGACGTCGTCCTCGCGGATCTCGGTGTCGGGCGAACCGCCCTGTTCGCGGCCACCGCCGGAACCCCGGCGGCGACGGTCGCGGAAGCGACGGCCGCGACGGCCGCCTTCCTCGTCGTCGTCGCCCTGCGGGCCCTGGCCCTGACGCTGGCTGTTGTCCTGGCCGCCGCCCTGCTGGTTGCGCTGGCGGTCCTGGCCGCGGTTGCCGTCGCGGTTGCCCTGACGGTTGCCGCCCTGCTCACCACGGTCGCCACGCTCGTTGCGGTCACCCCGGTCACCACGGTCGCGCTGCTCACCGCGATCGCGCTGCTGGCCACCCTCACGCTGCTCACCGCGGTCACGCTGCTCGCCACGCTCACGCTGCTGGCCACCCTGCTCGGGCGAACCCGCGGCACGGTTGGAGCCGCGACGACGACGGCTGCGGCCGCCCTCTTCCTGCGGCGACTGGCCGTCCTGCTGGCCGTTCTCCTGCTGTGCCGTCCGCTCGGTGGCGGGCGCGGAGCCGTTCTCCGCGGCCTTTTCGGCACGCGGGGCTTCGGCCGGGGCGGTTTCCGCCTTCGGCGCTTCGGCCTTCGGGGCCTCCTGCTTCGGGGCCTCCGTCTTGGGCGCTTCGGCCTTGGGAGCCTTGCGCGGGGCATCGATCCCCTCGAGCGGAAGCGTTTCGCTCGCCGCGGCGGGGGTCTTGCGCTTGGTCTTGCCCTGGCGCTCGCGGATGGCCGCGATCAGATCGCCCTTGCGCATCCCCGTCGTCTCGCCGATGCCGAGGTCCCCAGCGATCGAGCGCAGTTCGGCGACGGTCTTGCCGGTCAATCCGCCGACCGTGCGCTTGGGAGCGACGGCGCCGTTCGACTCGGCGGCGCCACCTTCGACGTCGCTCAAAAGATCGGTGTTGCTCACAAATGTCCTTCCTGACCGATCCACGCCTCCAGGTGGATCAGCGGACCGCCGCTCGCGTCCGATTGCGAAACGGCGTAATTGGCCCCCGATACGGGCGATCAGCTCCTCGGCCGTGTTGAACACAGCTAGAAGGCCTCCAGCACAGGGATTTGCGTCCTCCAAACGGAGGAAGCGGAATTCGGCACCGCCGGAACCGGGAACCCGCCTGCGTCGACCTGCCAGCCCCCGCTTGCCAGGCTGTGCTGTTGCCGGACTGTGTGCGGAACTGGCGGATCAACGAAGGATGCGAGCCAAGGATGACACTGGTCACCTGGACCGGCACCGGGTGCGGAAACGCACGGTGATCGAACGCCCCCGAGGGTAGACCGCGCCACGGCCCGGTGCAACAACCACCCCCCGCGTGGCGGGGCGAGGCGCCTGCCTGTGACCGAGGCTTTACTGGGCCGCAACCTGGACGCCGCCCGGATCGATCGGCAGCTCGGTGACTTCGAAAGACGTAACGTCGACGCCTGCCGGGAGTATTCCGCCGGTGGTCAGCGCGAGCACGGTCGGACCGGCTCCGGAGATGGCCGCGGCCACCCCTTCGGCCCGCAGCGCGCGCACCAATTCGCTGCTCGCCGGATACGCCGGCGCCCGGTAATGCTGGTGGAGCCGGTCTTCGGTCGCGGAGAGCAACAGGTCGGGCCGCGCGGTGAGCGCGTGGACCGCGAGCGCCGCACGGCCCGCCGTGAACGCCGCGTCGGCGTGCGGGACCTGCGCGGGAAGCAGTCCGCGCGTCGCGTCCGTCGAGGATCGCAGCGCGGGAATGGCGACCACGGGCCGGATGTCGTGATGCGGCTGGAGCCGCTCGGCACGGAACCGCTCGCCCTCGTTCCAAGCGACCACGAAGCCGCCCAGCAGGCTCGCTGCGGCGTTGTCCGCGTGTCCCTCGAACCCGGCGGCCAGTTGCAGCGCGTCGTCGTCCAAAGCCTTCTCCGCCAGCGCGTACGCCGCCGCGACGCCGGTCACCACGGCGGCCGCGGACGAGCCGAGCCCCCTGGCGTGCGGAATGGCGTTGAAACACCGCAGATGCAGGCCGGGCGGCTTGAGACCGAGGTGCTCGCAAGCACGCCGGAACGCCCGGACGACCAGGTGCGACTCGTCGGCCGGTACGTCTTCCACGCCGCCCGCGCCGACGTCGGTCACCTCGATCTTGAGCCCCGCGTCGGTGATCTGGAGCTCGACCCGGTCGTACAACGCCAACGCCAGGCCGAGGGTGTCGAAGCCCGGGCCGAGGTTCGCCGACGACGCCGGGACCTTGACCTCGATCAACGTCATCGCAGGTCCAGCGCGGCGGCGACGGCGGTCGGGTCGACGGCGAGCGGCTCGACCTCGACGTTGCCCTCCAACGCGGTGGCGGGGTCCTTCAAACCGTGTCCGGTGACGGTGCACACAACCGTCGAACCCTTCGGCAGGCGTCCGTCCGCGGCCGTGGCCAGCAGGCCCGCGACGCTGGTCGCCGAAGCGGGCTCGACGAACACGCCTTCCTTGCGGGCCAGCAGGCGATACGCCTCGAGGATCTTCTCGTCGGTGATCGCCTCGAACAGCCCGGCGGAAGCGTTCTTCGCCTTCATCGCGCCGTCCCAGGACGCGGGGCTGCCGATGCGGATCGCGGTCGCGATGGTGTCCGGATCGGCCACCGGCTCGCCGTGCACCAGCGGCGCGGCACCGGCCGCCTGGAAGCCGAACATCCGCGGGGTGTTCTTCACCACACCATCGCCCGCGTACTCGGAATATCCGGCCCAGTACGCGGTGATGTTGCCCGCGTTCCCGACCGGGAGGCAGTGGATGTCCGGCGCCCGGCCGAGCACGTCGCAGATCTCGAACGCGGCCGACTTCTGGCCGGCGATGCGCACCGGGTTGACCGAGTTGACCAAGGTCACCGGATAGTCGATCGCGGTCTTCTGCGCGAGTTCGAGGCAGTCGTCGAAATTGCCGTCCACCTGCAGGATCCGCGCACCGTGCTGCACGGCCTGGGCCAGTTTGCCCATCGCGATCTTGCCCTGCGGGACGAGGACCGCGCAGGTGAGCCCGGCGCGGGCCGCGTAGGCCGCGGCCGACGCCGACGTGTTGCCGGTGGAGGCGCAGATGACCGCCTGGAGCCCGCTGGCGAGCGCGTGCGTGATGGCCACGGTCATCCCGCGGTCCTTGAACGAACCGGTCGGGTTCACACCCTCGACCTTGAGGTAGACCTCGCATCCGGTGAGTCCGGAAAGGTGCGCGGCGGGCAGCAACGGGGTGTTGCCCTCGCCGAGCGTGATCACCTTCGCGCCGGAGGGGACCGGGATCCGGTCGGGATAAGCCTGGATGATTCCTGGCCATGGTTGGGGAATCACTGGTCTTCGCCTTCCACACGCATCACACTGACGACCTGGTTCACCACATCGAGCTCGGCAATGTCGTCCACAGTGGACCGCAGTGCCGCGTCCGGCGCCAGGTGGGTGACCACGACCAGACTGGCCGTGTCGTTCGCGTCGCGCTGCCGCACCGCGGCGATGCTGACACCGTGCCCGGCGAACGCCTGGGCCACCTGGGCGAGGACGCCCGCTCGATCGGCCACGTCGAGACTGACGTGGTACCGCGTCGGCGTCTGGCCCATCGGCCTGACCGGGAGCGCGGCGTGCGCGGATTCGCGCGGGCCACGGCCGCCGACGACCCGGTTTCGAGCCACCGCGACGAGGTCGCCGAGCACGGCACTCGCGGTCGGCGCGCCACCGGCGCCCTGACCGTAGAACATGAGCTCACCGGCGGCGTCGGCCTCGACGTAGACGGCGTTGTACGCGCCGCCGACCCCGGCGAGCTGGTGGTTGCGCGGGATCATCACCGGATGCACGCGCGCCGAAACGGATTCGGTGCCGTCGTCGGCGGTGACGCGCTCGCAGATGGCGAGCAGTTTCACCGTGCGGCCCAGCACGTTCGCCGCGGCGAGGTCGGACGCGGTGACGTCGGCGATGCCCTCACGGTGCACGTCGGACGCCGTCACCCGGGTGTGGAACGCGAGCGAGGCGAGGATCGCGGCCTTGGACGCCGCGTCGTAGCCGTCGACGTCGGCCGTCGGATCCGCCTCGGCGTATCCGAGCCTGCTGGCCTCTTCCAGCGTTTCCGCGTAACCGGCGCCGGTGGAGTCCATCGCGGACAGGATGTAGTTGGTGGTGCCGTTGACGATGCCCATCACGCGGGTGATGCGGTCGCCCGCCATCGATTCGCGCAGCGGGCGCAGCAGCGGGATCGCCCCGGCGACGGCCGCCTCGAAGTACAGGTCCACGCCCGCCGCGTCGGCGGCCTCGAACAGTTCCGCGGAATGCTCGGCCATCAGCGCTTTGTTCGCCGTGACAACGGCTTTCCCGGCTTTGAGCGCGTCGAGCAGCCACTGCCGCACCGGCTCGATGCCACCGACCAGCTCGACGACGACGTCGACGTCTTCGGAGGTGACGAGCTTCGTCACGTCGGAGGTCACCAGTTCCGGCGGCAGCTCGGGGTGCTTGTCGGGGCGCCGCACCGCGATCCCGGCCAGCTCCACCCGGGCGCCCGACCTGGCGGCGAGCTCGTCGGCCTGCTCGGTGAGCAGCCGGACCACCTCACCGCCGACCGTGCCGCAGCCGAGCAGGGCGACCCTGATCACGCGTCCGTCCACAGTAGACACTTGCTAGACCTCCAGGCGCAGCATGTCGTCCGTCGTCTCCCGCCGCAGCAGCACGCGGGCGCTGCCGTTGCGCACGGCCACCACCGCGGGCCGCGGCTGCCGGTTGTAGCCGCTGGCCATCGAGTAGCAATACGCCCCGGTGGCCGCCACGGCGAGCAGGTCGCCGGGAGCAAGAGTGTCGGGGAGCCAGCAGTCCCGGACGACGATGTCGCCGGACTCACAGTGTTTTCCCACGACCCGGGACAGCGCGGCGGCGGCCTGGCCGTCCCCGTCGTCGTCGGCGGAGCGGGAAACGAGACGGCAGTCGTACACCGCGTCGTAGAGCGCGGTGCGGATGTTGTCGCTCATCCCGCCGTCGACGCTGACGTACCGCCGGGCGGCCTTGTCGCCGAGCGAGACATCCTTGATGGTGCCGACCTCGTACAGCGTGATCGTGCCGGGACCGGCGATGGCGCGGCCGGGTTCGCCGGCGATCTTCGGCACCGGAAGGCCCGCGTACTCGCATTCCTTGCGGACGATCTCGCGGATCTGCGTGATCATCTGCGCGGGCGGGGGCGGGTTGTCCTTGTCGGTGTAGGCGATACCGAAACCGCCGCCGAGGTCGACGATGGCCAGCTGGTCGAGCAGCTCGGTGCCGTGCTCCTTGGCGAGTTCGGCCATCAGGCCGACCACGCGGCGGGCGGCGACCTCGAAACCGTCGGCGTCGAAGATCTGCGAACCGATGTGGCTGTGCAGGCCGATCAGCTTGAGCGACGGCGCGTTGAGCACCCGGCGCACGGCCTCGGCCGCGTCACCGGAGGCCAGCGAGAAACCGAACTTCTGGTCCTCGTGCGCGGTCGCGATGAATTCGTGGGTGTGCGCCTCGACGCCGACGGTGACCCGGATCAGCACGTTCTGCACGACGTCGTTCCGGGCGGCGACATCGGCCAGCCGCGCGATCTCGTAGTAGGAGTCCACCACGACCGTGCCGACGCCCGCTTCGACAGCGGCTTCGAGCTCGGGCAGCGACTTGTTGTTGCCGTGGAAGGTGATCCGCTCCGCCGGGAAGTCCGCGCGCTGCGCGACGGCGAGTTCGCCACCGCTGCAGACGTCCAGGCTCAGCCCCTGCTCGGCCACCCAGCGGGCGATCTCGATGGAGAGGAACGCCTTGGACGCGTAGTGCACGAGCGCCGGGTCGTCGAACGCCTCCGCGTAGTCGGCACAGCGGGATTTGAAGTCGGCCTCGTCGACCACGAACAGCGGCGTGCCGTACTTCTCGGCGAGTTCGCGGACGTCGACGCCCGCGATGCGCACGACGCCGTCTCCACCGCGGAAGGTGTTACGGGGCCAGACTTTCGGGTACAGCCGGTCGAGTTCTTCCGGACTCGACGGCGGGAAACCGGAGGCGTCGGCGTGGGGGTAGACGTCGGCGTGGCGGGGGCCCGCGGGGTGAGCCATTCTGGGTTACATCCGTTCCGGAGCAGAGACACCGAGCACGTCCAGGCCGTTCGCCAGCACCTGGCGGGCGGCCTGGCACAGCGCGAGCCGGGCGAACGTGAGGGGGGTGGCCTCCTCGTCGCCCTGGGGAAGAACACGGCCCACGGTGTAGAACTTGTGGTACGCGCCGGCGAGTTCTTCGAGGTACCGGGCGACGCGGTGCGGTTCGCGCAGCAGTGCGGCCCGGCGGAGGACGGTCGGGAACTCGCCGATCGTGCGGATCAGATCGCCCTCGGCCGGCAGCGTAAGCAGGCCGTAGTCGACTTCGCCATCGGATTTCAGTCCCAGGTCGGCAGCGTTGCGCTGCAACGAGGCCAGCCGCGCGTGGGCGTACTGGACGTAGTAGACCGGGTTGTCGTTGGAGTGCTTGCGCAGCAGATCGAGGTCGATGTCCAAAGTGGAATCGACCGAGTAGCGGATCAGCTCGTAGCGGGCCGCGTCGACGCCGACGGTGCCGACCAGGTCCTCCATGGTGATCACGGTGCCCGCCCGCTTGCTCATCCGGACCGGCTTGCCATCGGAGACCAGGTTGACCATCTGGCCGATCAGCACCTCGACCACGGCCGGGTCGTCACCGAAGGCGGCAGCGGCGGCCTTCAGGCGGGCGATGTAGCCGTGGTGATCCGCGCCGAGCATGTAGATGCAGAGGTCGAAACCGCGTTTGCGCTTGTCCTGGAAGTAGGCGAGGTCACCGGCGATGTAGGCCGGGTTGCCGTCCTTCTTGATGACGACGCGGTCCTTGTCGTCGCCGTGCTCCTTGGACTTGAGCCACCAGGCGCCGTCCTCGAAGTACAGGTTGCCGGAGTCCTTCAGCTGCTGGACCGACGACGCGACGGCGCCGGAGTCGTGCAGCGAGTTCTCGTGGAAGTAGACGTCGAAATCGGTGCCGAAGTCGTGCAGGCTCTGCTTGATCTCGGTGAACATCAGCTCGATGCCGACCCGGCGGAAGGTCTCGGCCCGCTCGTCGTCCGGCAGCGAAAGCGCGCTCGGCTCCTGTCGGATGACCTCGGCGGCGATGTCGTTGATGTAGCCGCCCGCGTAGCCGTCCTCGGGGGCGGGCTCGCCCTTGGCGGCGGCGACCAGTGACCGGACGAAGCGGTCGATCTGCGCGCCGTGGTCGTTGAAGTAGTACTCCCGGGTGACCAGGCCGCCCTGCGCGGACAGCACGCGGCCCAGCGCGTCGCCGACCGCGGCCCAGCGCGTGCCGCCGAGGTGGATCGGGCCGGTCGGGTTCGCCGACACGAACTCGAGGTTGATCTTGAGGCCGGCCAGCGTGTCGCCGAGGCCGTACCTCTCACCGGCGTCGAGCACCTGCTGGACGATCTGGCCCTGCGCGTCCGCGGCGAGCCGCAGGTTGAGGAAGCCCGGCCCGGCGACCTCGGCCGAGTCGATCCCGTCGGTCGCGGCGAGGGCTTCGGCCAGCGCGTCGGCGAAGTCACGGGGCTTCATCCCCGCCTTCTTGGCCACCTGCAGCGCCAGGTTGGTCGCGTAATCGCCGTGCTCGGGGTTGCGGGGACGTTCGATCGTCACCTTCTCCGGCAGCACGGAATCGTCGAGGCCGCGCGCGGCGAGAACCTGCACGGCGGAGTTACGGACCAGGTCGGCGAGAGCTGCGGGAGTCACTCGCGGAATTCTAGGTGTGACCTGGTCCGGGCTTCGCAGCGACCGCCGGAAGGTGTGAGCCAAGCCGGTGATCTTCCGGCTGTTCACGGTGATCAGACGCGCGGTCTCTACACTGGCCCGCGCAGGGACCACCCCCTTTGGAGAACGCAGGAGCCATGGCTAACGGGACAACCAGAAAAAAGGGCGCGTCGTCGAAGAACGCCATGAAGGCCGCCCGTAGTTCCGTCGTGTCCAAGAAGGGCACGCCCTGGGGCACGATCATCGCCGTCGTCGCGATCGTCGCCCTGGCTGCCTCGGTGGTCACCTACTACATGGTCGCCTCGGCCCCGAAGCGCGAGCAGAAGACCCGCGAAGAGGCCGCGGCCGCCTTCGCGCCCTCGCAGCAGGACCCGGACCCCTCGAAGCGGATCGCCGGCGTGACCACGGCGACCTACGAGGGATCCGTGCACGTCACGGCCGCCGAGCGCGTCGCCTACGACAAGACCCCGCCCTTCGGCGGCCCGCACGACCAGGCCTGGGCCGCGTGCAACGGCGTCGTCTACGAGAAGGCCGTCCGCAACGAGAACATGGTCCACGGTCTCGAGCACGGCGCGGTCTGGATCGCCTACAACCCGGCCCAGATCTCCGGCGACGCGCTGGAGCTGCTGCGGGTCCGCGTCGAGGGCAAGCCGTACACGGTGATGTCGCCGTACCCGAACCTGGACAAGCCGATCTCGGTCCAGTCGTGGGGCCACCAGCTGAAGCTCGACTCCGCCTCCGACGAGCGGATCGACCAGTTCATCGCCGCGCTGCGCACCAACCCGTTCGGCGCGTACCCCGAGCGTGACGCCACCTGCGACGCGCAGATCGAGCCGGGCGACTTCGACCCGGCCCCGCCGGGCCCGGACGCGAAGCCGATGGACTACAAGGGCACCGCCGGAACGCAGCAGGACCAGCCCGGCGCCGGTCAGCCGTCCGCGCCCGCCACCCAGCCCTCGGCGCCCGCGAGCAAGTAGTGAGCCAAGTGGACCCCGATCTCCAGTACGTCGACGAACCGGACGACACCTCGCGGTCGGCCAAGAGCCGATGGCTGGTGATCGGGGCCGCCCTGGTCGTCATGCTGATCCTCGGCTTCGGCCTCGGCGCACTGACGACCAGGCTGATCGACTCCGACGCGGAGCCCACGACCCCGGCCGCGGGCTCGGTCGAGGTCGGCTTCGCGCAGGACATGTCGGTGCACCACCTCCAGGCCGTCACCATGGCGGGCTGGGCGCGGGACCACACGGCCGATCCGGCGATCAAGACCCTCGCGTTCGACATCGAGCGCACGCAGACCGGCCAGGTCGGCCGGATGAAGGGCTGGCTCGGCCTGTGGGGCCGGCCCGAACAGGCGACCGGCGCCTACATGACCTGGATGACCGAACCGATGGCGGGCCACGGCGCGCACGGTGACGCCGGCATGAAGCCGTCGAACGGCGCCCCGATGCCCGGCATGGCGACAACGGCCGAACTGACCAAACTGCGGTCGCTGACCGGCAAGGAAATGGACGTCTTCTTCCTCCAGCTGATGCTGCGGCACCACGAGGGCGGGACGGCGATGGCGCAGTACGGCCACGACCACACGGCGATCGCGGACGTGAAGTCGCTGACGCAGAGCATGCTGGTGTCGCAGGGTGCCGAGATCACCCTGATGAAGGGGCTGTTGCAGGAGCGCGGTGCCGCTCCGCTTCCTGCTTGAGGCGTTTCTGTTGTTCCGTGAAGGCCTCCTTGAGGGACCCAGGGTCCCTCAAGGAGGCCTTCACGGCATTGGGTGACCCCCAGCCTGGAGAGGGCGCCGCGGTGGCCTCGATGCGCGTGAAGTACATGAAGGCCCCCTTCCTTGCGCCTGGCGCAAGGAAGGGGGCCTTCATGTACTTGGCAAGGCCGAGTTTCCTCGGCTGAGCCGATCGCGGGCGGCGCTACCAGGAAAGCTCCCGGCAGCGCTGCGCGCATTGGGGCACTTCTATCTGCAACGTCGCGTGCTCGATCGAGTAGCGGTCCGCCAGGAGGTTCTGCGCTTCGGTCAGCACGGCCGCCTGCTCGACGGTCGGCGCGATGGTGAGGTGCGCCGAAGCGACCTCCATCCCCGAAGTCAGCGTCCAGACGTGCAGGTCGTGGACGTCCTCGACGCCCTTCAGGCCGCCGAGTTCGGCCTGGATCCCGGCGACGTCGACCCCCTTCGGCGCGTGCTGGAACAGGATCCGCAGCGCGCGGCGGGCGAGGGCGTAGGTGCGGGGCAGGACGAACAGGCCGATCGCGACACCGATGATCGGGTCGGCGTAGCGCCAGCCGAACAGCAGGGTGATCGCGCCGCTCAGCAGCACGCCGACGGAGCCGATCAGGTCGGCGAGGACTTCGAGGTACGCGCCGCGGACGTTGATGCTCTCCTCCGCGCCCTTGCGCAGGACCAGGAAGGAGACGATGTTCGCGACGAGACCCGCCGCGGCGGCCAGCAGGACGGGCAGGCCGGGGACGACGGGCGGGTCGCTGATGCGGCCGATGGCCTCGATCAGGACGTAACCCGCGACGCCGAACAGCAGGATGGCGTTGCCCAGCGCCGCGAGCACCTCGGCCCGGTAGAACCCGAAGGTCCGGGTGAGGGTCGGGCCGCTTCGCCGGGCGAGCATGATGGCCGCCAGCGCCATGCCGACCCCGAGGACGTCGGTGAACATGTGCGCGGCGTCGGAGATCAGCGCGAGCGAGCCCGTGGCGAACCCGACGATGAACTCCATGACCATGAAACCGGCGCCGATGACCAGGGCGATCGTCAAGCTCTTGAGGTAGCGGCCTGACGCGCTCGACGGCGACGCCGTCCCATGCCCGTGCCCGTGACCCATTGCTCCGCCTCTCGTGAAGTCGACAGGCCGAATATATTGTCACATGCGCATATGTGCAATACAGGTGAGCCTAAGTTCACCATGTCTTAAGCCACACATGGAAACCATCCCCCATGAGGGCCTTCCCGAAACCTGGAACCGACACGCACCGCTACCGAAGCGACCGGAAGAACCCCCGCAACTGGCCGACGAAGGCTTCAGGCTGCTCGAACGCGGCGAAGTGACCGCCCTTGGACAGCACCTCGTACCAGCGAAGATCGGTGTAGCGCAGCTCCGCCCAGCGCCGTGACGGCCGGATGATCTCCCTCGGGAAGATCGAGATACCCGAAGGAACCTCAACAGCCGAGAGGTCCCGCTCCTTGCTCTCCCAATAGATCCGCGCCGACGAGGCCGCCGTCCCGGTGAACCAGTAGACGGAGATCGCGTCGACCATCTGCCGCCAGGACAGAGCGGTCTCCGGCGAGCCGTCGTTGTCGGTCCACTCCCAGAACTTCTCGGCGATCCACACCGCCTGCGCCGCCGGCGAGTCGGTGAGGCCGTAGCCGACCGTCTGCGGACGTGTGGCCTGCTGCTGCGAGTACGCGGACCCGACCGCGCGGAACCGGGCGAGATCGGCGATCGCCGCCTTCTCCTCCGCCGTCGGCTCTCCGAGCCGGGTCTCGTCGTACGGGACACCCGCCATGTTCACGTGCACCCCGATCAGGTGTTCCGGCGCGACCTTGGCGAGCATGTTCGTCACCCCGGCACCCCAGTCGCCACCCTGCGCGGCGTAACGCCCGTAGCCGAGCCGCCCCATCAGCTCGTCCCAGGCCCGGGCGATCCGCTCGACGTTCCACCCCGCCGACGACGGCTTGTCGCTCCAGCCGAACCCCGGCAGCGACGGCGCCACGACATGGAAGGCGTCCGCCGGATCGCCTCCGTGCGCGGCGGGATCGGTCAGCGGTCCGAGTACGTCGAGGAACTCGACCACGGAACCCGGCCAGCCGTGCGTGAGCACGAGCGGCGTCGCGTCCGGCTCCGGCGAGCGAACGTGGAGGAAATGGATCCCGAGACCGTCCACAGTGGTCTTGAAACCCGGAAAGACGTTGACGCGCCCTGCCAAACCGAAGTCGTAGTCCTCCGCCCAGTACCGGCACAGCTCGCGCGCGAACTCAAGCGGAACCCCTTGCTCCCAACCATCCACAGTGGCCGGTTCGGGCCAGCGCGTGGCGCGCAGCCGGGTTCGCAGATCGGCGATGGCGGATTCGGGGATCGCCACCTCGAACGGTTCGATCATGCGCCCTCCCAGTTCGTTGGTGACACCAACGCTACGCTGTCCCGATGACCACCGCACCCGTCCGGCTCCGCACCAAGGCCAGCTGGCTGGTCAACCAGGCCGCCACCGTGGCCCACCGGCTCACCATGGACGAATTCGCGAAAAGCGGCTCCCGCCGGTACCACTACGGGATCCTGGCGGCCATCGACGAGAACGGCCCGTCGAGCCAGGCCACCTTGAGCCGCTGCACCGGCATCGACCGCAGCGACGTCGTCGCCGTCATCAACGAACTCGCCGCCGCCGGCCACGTCGACCGCGCCCCCGACCCGGCCGACGCCAGACGCAACCTGATCAGCCTCACCGACCCCGGCATCCGGCGCCTGGACCAGCTGGAAGACCTGGTCAGAGACACGCAGGACACGCTCCTCGCGCCACTGGACCCCGCCGAACGCGAGCAGCTGACCAGGCTGCTCGCCCGCGTCGTCGAGCACCACAACGGTTAACGACCACCACTCGCGAGAGGCCCGGGAGACATGCGCTAAGCTTCCAACGTCGCCCAGGCGGCAACGCCCTCGTAGCTCAGGGGATAGAGCACTGCCCTCCGGAGGCAGGTGTCGCAGGTTCGAATCCTGCCGAGGGCACACTGATGAACAGCGCTTTCTGCTGTTCATCTACATCGATCATACCATGATTCGTGACATGAACTCGCCAAATGGGCTGGCCCAGCACCTTTAGCCAGCTTCACTCGATTGTGTACAGCCTCTCAAGTCTCTTCAGTCCTCCCTGTCAACTTCATCACCAGCTTTCCGCAGTTCGATCGCGAAATTTGGCACGACGAAGCTGCTCTCGTGGACGCCTCGTGGCAAGTTCCTGAGTGCGGACGTCCTGCAAACCCACAATCAGCACGGCGCCGAACGGTAAGTGCATCGTGAGCACTGCCCACGAGGTAGCCAACAACGGGCAGGCAATGCGCCCGGCGGCGCAGGCGTCACTTGAAGGTCCTGTGTCCCTCACTGTCGAGCTCCCGCCCTGTATCGACCAAGCAGGGACGCTACGGTTCGACTCAAATCAGACGTCCCGGGCGACGTTTCGGCTCTGCACCTCTGCGCCACGCGAGCGCAGTGCAGTACTGGAATCGGTCGAAGAATGACCATGCGCGCGCTCATGCCGATGAGCGGGTGTGTCTAGCCACTGTCGTGCCGAGGTCGCGAGCAGCTTGCGGATCGGTAGGTTCTTCGCATGGCTGCTAGATCGTTTTCCTCGCCGCCGCGGCCCATCGTGGTCGGTGACGTTGTCGCGGCGTACTCGGACGCGCTTGGGACTTGGACTGCCGGACAGATCACCGGCATCGATCTGGACTGGAAGAAGGTGGACGTGCTGGATCTTGATTGGTCGGGCCCAGAGCCAACGTCGCTGCTGGACCTGGGCGATCTTAGGCCCTTGCGTCTGACCCATCACAGCTGGGAAGGCAAGCTGTCTCATTGCCATTTCAACTGGGTTCTTCCGCGTAGCCACAAGGTGATCGGCAATCAGCCGCTGCTGCGAACGCAAGGTTCCAACAGCTATAGCTCCGCGTGGCGGCTCGGGCTGCAACTGGCCTTGCAGCGCTCCTGGGACGACGGCAATCACGACTCCTGGGAGGACCCGGGCGCCCGAACGTTCAGCGACAAGGATTTCCTACACGAAGTCGGCGGCCGCCCATGCCTCGATGGGGAGGTCTACGACGTGACGATCACCGTCGCGGACACCTTCGACTGCTCTCGTCTGGTCGCTGCCGGTGTCCGACCCCTCCGCGGTAACGACCGCGTTCACCATCTACCTCCCGTGGTGGCATCGTCACCGTCCGCCGGACGGCTTGGCGAGGATAACAAGATTCGGGCGCTGATGGCGACGGCCACCGTCCCGTACTATCCACAGAGGACTGAATACTGGACCCGGATGTGGGCCCGACGGGCCGGATCCGGTCGCCCGCATCGTGTTCAGCGCCACCGCCGCGACCATCCTGGCCACTGTTCCGCCAACCGACGGCCGATCGCGATGGCTTTCTCGTTGGCGGCCAGCCTCCTCCCGTCGGCCCAACTCATCCAACCGGACTGCATCTGAGAGCGGCTGCCTGCCAACCTCATCACGCGATCGTTGGTCGCGCGACAAGGGACCGTGGACCCGGCATCTCAGTGTTTCGCCGCCCGGTCGAGCACTACGAGGTCCCAGCCTGTGGCGATCACAAGTTCGCCGCCCGGTCCAACGGCCAGACATTGGGTGTCACGCAGGTCAAAGATATTGATCTCTTTGGCGTTGGCAAGATCCCACACCCGTGCGGTGTCGTCGTGGCTGGTGGTGATGGCGACGCGGCGGTTGTCGAACACGCTGCATCCCACCGCAGTTACCCATCTGGCATGGCCGGCGTAAGTGGTGATGTGTTCGGCGGTAGCCAGATCCCACACCTGCGCGGTGCGGTCTTTGCTGGTAGTGACGACAACGGGGCGATTGTCGAGCACACTGCAAGCCACCGCGACGACTGGTTTGGTGTGGCCGGTATAGGTCGCAATGTGTTCGGCGGTAGCCAGATCCCAAACCTGAACGGTCTTATCGCTGCTTGCCGTGATGGCGACTACGCGGCCGTCGAGCACACTGCAAGCCACCGCATCCACCCGTCTGGTGTGGCCGGTATAGGTCGCGATGTGTTCGGCGGTAGCCAGATCCCACACCCGTGCGACCCCCTCGTTGCTGGAGGTGATGGCAACGGGACGATTGTCGAGCACGCTGCTCGTCACCGCGACTACCTCGCTGGTGTGGCCGGTGTAGGTGGTGATGTGTTCGGCGGTAGCCAGATCCCACACCCGTGCAACCCTCTCGCCGCTCGAGGTGATGGCAACGGGACGGTCGTGGAGCACACTGCAAGCTACCGCGACGACTGGTTTGGTGTGGCCGGTATAGGTCGCAATATGTTCGGCGGTAGCCGAGTCCCACACTCTCACGGTGCTATCCGCACTGCCGGTCACCACGACCGGGCGGCGGCCAAGCACGCCATATGCTGCCGCAGAGATTTTGGCAGAATGACCAGTGAAGGCAGGCAGTTTGAAGGCTGACGGTAGAGAACGCCACACCCGAGTGGTGCCGTCTTTACTGGAGGTGACGACAACGGGACGATTGTCGAGCACGCTGCTCGTCACCGCGACTACCTCGCTGGTGTGGCCGGTGTAGGTGGTGATGTGTTCGGCTGTCGCCAGATCCCACACCCGCGCAACCCCCTCGCAGCTCGAGGTGATGGCAACGGGGCGGTCGTGGAGCACACTGCAAGCTACCGCGACGACTGTTTCGGTGCGGCCGCTGAACCAGTTGATCTGTTTGGCTGTGGCTAGGTCCCAGACCTGCGCGGTGCCGTCTTGGCTCGTAGTGATAGCGACAGGGCGGTCGTCGAGCACACTGCAAGCTACCGCGACGACTGGCTTGATGTGACCGGTATAGACGGCGACACTTTCGGAAGTGGCCAAATCCCACACCCACGCGGTGCCATCGTAGCTCGTGGTGATGGCGACTGGGCGACCGTTGAGTACGCTGCAGGCCACCGCGCTTACCCGTCCAGCGTGGCCTGTGACGCAGCTGAGTTCGTTTGCAGTGGCCAGATCCCAGACCCGTGCGGCGCCATCATGGCCTGTTGTGACAGCGACTGGGCGGTCGTCGAGCACACTGCAGGCCACCGCGCTTACCTGATTGGTGCGGTGGCTGAAGCAGTTGATCTGTCTGGCTGTGGCCAGGTCCCAGACCTGCGCAGTGCCGTCTTGGCTGGTACTGATGGCGACTGGGCGGTCGTCGAGCACGCTGCAGGCCACTGCGACGACTCGTCGGGTGTGGCCGCTGTAGGTGGTGATGCGTTCGGCGGTGGCCAGGTCCCACACCTGCACTGCGCCACCGCGGCCGTTGGTGATGGCGACGGGGCGACCGTCCAGCACGCTACAAGCCAATGCGCCCTCCGAGCCGCTGAACGTGGTGCGAAGGGCTGGCGTGGTTTGGAGTCCGGTTGCCCAGCGCGGTGGCCAGGCAAGCCCTGCAGACAAATCCTGGTGGAGGTCACTTGCCCTAAAGCGGGCGGCGTCGATGGCTAGAACTTGCTGGCGCCGCAGCGGTGGGAGTGTGCGATGGATGTCAGCGGAGCAGCGGTAAATCGCGGCGGTGATCGCGGCGTTGTCGGAGGCTGTCTGGTGAAGAGCGTGGAGAAGAGGACCCGGATCCGCGTGGACGAGGTAGCCTGTATCAGCGATTAGTCTGTCCAGTACGCCTGCGTATGCGGCGTGGGCGGCCAGGTGCCGCAGGGTGTAGGGGTGAGCCCGGGCCCAGTCGCATCGGCCGTCGAGAGTGCGGGGTACCCGGTTCTGCAACACCTCAGCGATAGCGCGGTGCATGGTGGTGGCATCAACGTCGGAGCGCAGGTGCTCGGCAAGCGCTTGATGGTAGAGCCGGTAAGTGGAGCGGCCGGCCTCAGCTGCTTCGACGAAGTACGATCCTGCGTGCTGGCGGAGCCAGAACAGGTCGTCGTCGGTGTACGTAGTGTCGGCCGCGCGTGTGGCGACGGCGGCCCAGATGTCTTCCCACGGCAAACCCTGCCCTTCTGCAAAGGCGAGCGGCCGGAGCAGATCACGCACTGTGGTGGCGTTGCTTCCCAGCCGGGTCTCGAGATCGCGTCGCATCGCGTCGCTAGGCAGGCGCGGAAGGTCACGGAGCCAGGCGGGATCACGAGGATCGGCAATATCCGATTGGGCCGCGAGGGTGGCGCTGGTGATGCGCACGACCAGAAACGAGGGACTTGCAGCCGCAGCAACCGCCTCGGCGACGGCACGGACTCTGTGGGGCTGCACACGGTACGGGCTGTATGGGTTGGATTCGAGGAGGCCTCGGGCGGCATAGGTCGTCAATGCGTCGAGGTCGGCGTACCGATCGGAGTCCAGATCCACGGCGTCGTCACGTTGTCGCCCGAGGCGGTCGAGCAGGTAAGGGCGTGTGCCAATGAGCAGGCGCAGCCGGCCTGCGGCGTGCTCAACTAGATGCCGCAGCAGGTTCCGGGTGAGATGGTCGGGGTCCACGGCTTCGTCAACGGCGTCTAGAAGTACGGTCAACGGGGCACCAGTGCCACTGAGCCCGTCCAGGAGTTCGCCTGGGGTGTTCGCGTGGAGTCTTGCAGCGGCGGCGATGCCCTTCAACACTTCGTCGGTGGTGAGCCCCTGGGCGTAAATGACGACGTCCACAGCGCTGGGTGCGGGTACCGCCGCGGCAGGAAGCCCTAGGGTGCTCAGGGGAACGGTCGTGCGCCAGGTGGAGTGGGCAAGGCTGGCAATTAGCCCGAGGACGGCGGTCTTGCCCGATCCCGGATCACCTGTCACGGCTAGCAGCGGCGAGTGCGGGTCGGGGTGTCGCAGCCAGCTCGCGATGTCGAGCAGCGCGGTATGGCGTCCGGCGAACCACCAGCCCTGTGCGTCGTGGCCGCCCATCGCACGGACCAGCAACCGGCTTCGGAACTCGATGTCCCGCCGCTCAGCGTAGGCGTCCCATTCGCTGGCGTGCTGAATCGCCAGGTCGACCTCGGTCATCCGTGGGTCGTGACGCGGGTTCGGCAGGAACGGCGGTGTATCACCGGTCAGTGCTGCCACGCTTGACCCGATGGTCTGGTAACCGGGCTTGTCCTTGCTGGAGTTCATCGCCTCGACGACGGAGCCCAGCGGCAGCGTGTCGGGGTTATACCCTGCAGTGGGCAGGCTGTGGACCGCTGCACGCAGCAGCTGGGGAAACGCGCCGGTCTGCGCCTGCTCGGACGGTTGCGCTGAGGTGATCACGGCTAGGCCTGATCCGCGCTCCTCTCCCCAATTCCGGATCATTGCGGTGATCGCGGCGGCTGTGAACTCGTCGCCGCCATGTCCGGAGTAGCAGGTGTCCAACATCAGCAGCACCCGCCGCACACGGGTGTTGAGCAGCATCTTCCGGGCCAACTGCGCCGTCTGCAAAGCGTCCGCGACGTCATCGGGGTCAGTGTCGGCGGTGAGCAGTACGTGGTCGTGGGTGGCGTCGAGGACTTCGCCGTGGCCGCCGATGTAGACGGCGACCAAGTCGTCCGGGCGCCGATCCTTGTGTCGGCAAAACGTCCGCAGCAGCGTGATGAGTTGGTTGCTAGTCGGATTGAGGCCAAGGTCGCTGACGTGGGTATAGCCGAGGTCCTGGGTGAACAACGAGACGATTTCGTCGCGAGCAGCGGCCAAGCCCGGGCGATTCCATTGGGGGGCGTTCGTGTACTGAGCGGTCGCAGTCGCAATCAGGTACCGCCGTGGACCACTTGTGTCAGCGTGCACGCAGCCCTCCCGCGATCGCAGTGCCGGTGAGCTTGTCAGTCAGGTAGGCGGTGGCGTCGTGCGCGTGGGATCCATTGTGGACGATTGCATTCATCACCCGTGGCCCAAACCGTGGCCGTAGATCCTTTTCCAGTGCGACAATGTCGCCGTGATCGGCGATGTTAGTCCAGCTCTCGGTGCCTGGCCACAGGCCACCACTAGGGTCGAGACGCTCGAAGATCAGGTTCGAGATGCCTAGCGGCGAGCCGATCGTGACCAAGGTGTGGACACCGTGCCCCGAGCTGGCGGCGAGGGTCTCGTAGGCCACGATCGAGCCGAGTGAATGTGCGACCACGACGCGCGTGTCGTCCGTGATCGCCCTGCCGACGCGATCGCGGGCGGCGCGGCGTAGTGCGGGGTGTAGCAGGTAACGGCTGACCTGCTTGAGATCGAATACCAATGCCCGCAACGCCACACCGCCGAAGAACTTCGAACGCGAAAGCTGTCTTAGCGCCGTCTGGACCGAGCCAGGCACGCGCGCGAGGGTGTCGGAGTCCGGCGGCGCGACCCGGGAATCGACGACGGCGGCCTCCCGCCACCAGGCGAGCAACATGTCATGCTCCCACCCGGACTCGACGTCCTCGGAAGTGAACAGCGGGTCGCCAACCGCGAGGACTTCGCCGACGGGACGGAACAGGTCGCCATAGAACGCCATCGTCACGTGGGGCGCGGTCGCGCCAGCGCGAGTGAGGCCATCGGCGATCGCAGGTGCCCACTGGGTGTGCAGCATCTGCTCGCCGGCTAGCTGCTTGCCCACTCCGTGCACACACACTATCTCGCTCACGAACACCCCTCATCGGTCAGAGGGACCTCATGTTGTAGCAGCAGATAGTGATCAGCATGCGAACCGCGCCGTTGCGCTACCTCAAGCACCTAAACGGAGTAGTCGTGCATCCAGTTCCTGATCAGACACCCACTGTGGACCGATCATGGCGGTCGCGACCGAACGTCCGCTCATGCCGAGAAGCGGACGTCAGCGGAGCGCGCGACGAGTTGTGCCCGGTCCTACAGTTTGTTCGGTGAGAGGGCGCGGGCAAGCCCGCCACTTTCGCTGTAAAAGGTTCAAAAGGGACCGCAGGCGGGTGCCGCCGTTCGGGCGAACCTCCGAAACAGTGTTAACCCCGTCTAAGGTGGGAGCGATAGTGGGACGGAGGGCCGGGAGAATCGTCGCCAGGCAATCCCCCGGCCCCTCTGTCAGAACAGATCGATCAAATAGTCGGCGACGGCGCGAGCCGCGCCAGCGCAGGTGCCGCGGACGGCCGCGGCCATGAGGACGAGGCGGGTCCATCGGCTGCCACGTCGAGGATTGATGCTGGTCATGTGCGTCTCCTGGTGCTGGGCGGACAAGGACGAGCCGGCTCATGTCCAAGGCTGCCAATGGAAACGCCGCCTCCCTGAGCGGATCCTGCTCAGTTCATGAACGGAGTGAGCGTGCGACTAAACGACGTCGTCGGGGTGCTCGAACATGTGCGGAAGGTCGGCGCGTCCAATCTGGGCGACGATGACGCCAACGTCGCCGCGCTGCTGCAACTGGTGCACACCGCGAACCTCGCCGCCGCTGCCCTGCCGCGCCCCAGCCAGGTGGTCAGTGCGCTGCTGCGGGATGCCATCGCGTCCGAAGCGATCACTAGCCGCTACTCGAAAGCCGAGCAAAACGCGTTGCTCGTCGCGTTCGGCACCTCAGGAACGCACATCGACAAGGGTAAACTCACCGAGCGTGAGAAGCGAGCGGCACGGATACTAGGCATTGCCTACGGTTCCTACCGCAAGCCACACGTGAGGCATCAGCGCCTCGGCGACGTGGCAGAAGCGATTCTCAGTCTCGTCGAGAAACACCGGTACGTGCTCGTTGCCGCCCCGGCCGAGCAGGAGCCGTTCGTGCCCCGTCCGCAACTGGAGAACCGATTCCGGGAGCTGCTCAGGTCCCATTCGCCGGTGATCGCCTTTGCGGGCCCGCCGAGCGTCGGTAAGCGGACGCTGGCACGGCGGCTCACCGATGAGTATCGGGCTCCTGGTTCGTCGGTCGTGCGACTCCTCGGTTCGAGTCAGGAGGCGCTTCAGCAGTCGATCATCGCCGAGTTGGACCGGCTCGCCGTGCAAAACATCAACTATCACGTGCCGAGGCATTCGCTCCGAGAGCTGGTGCTGTCACCAAGCAGCCCCCGGTTCGTGGTGATCGAGGACGCTGGGGACATTGAGATCGCTCAGTTCCTGACCGCGACCAAGACCGACACGACAGTCGTGCTGACCACCACCCACCGCCTCCCCGGTATCGACCACATCGAAGTCGGCGAAATGGCGCCGGCCGAGTCCGCTGCTTTGCTGTCACTGGTTTTGCCAGCCATCACGCCCGAGGACGCGGCGTCCCTCGCTGACGACCTGGGGCACCACCCGTTGGCTTTGCTCGTCACAGCCGCCTTGGTCGCCGAGGACCAAGCCGACGTGAGCGAGTTCCGCCGCGGTCTGCGTCGCACCGTCACTGGGCTTCTCGACGCGGCGGCCGGGTTTCCGTCGCTGCCGAGCGTGCACCGGACGGCGATCGATCGCCTCAGCCAGGACGCTCGCGCGATGCTGGAAATGCTGGTGTACCTTGACCCGAGCCCCATTCCCACCGCGTTCGTAGTACGGGCCATCGCCGACTACCGAGGTCTTCAGGACGCCAACGTCGTCCACGTGCGAATGTTGGCGCGCTCGGCCTTGCGCGCGTTGCGAGACCACTACCTGATCAGAATCGTCAACGACCAGGTCACCGTGCCAGCCATCACGAGGGCACTCGTGATCGACAGCACGCACGACAGCGGCGCGCAAACAGCTGAGCGATCCCGCGCGAGTCTGCTCGCACTGGTCCGTCTCCTGCGCGCTGACCATCCCGACATGCCCCTCCTGGACTTCGTACGCATGTGCAGTCCGCTCATCATCCACCTCAGAACAACGTTTCTGGACCCGTGGAAGAACGGCGGCAGCCTGGCGGAGCACCTTTACCACTACAGCCAGGCCCTCGGTCATTTCCTCACCGCGGCCAGCCAGCCGTCATGGCGGCTGGCCGTGATTGCGTTGCAGACCTCGGAGGACGGCTTCTCGGTAATCCTCCTCCAGATTCCGGAGAAGGCCGATGGCGTGCGGAACCTCGGCCTGAAGGTCCAGTTCTCAAACCCCGATCCCGTGGAATTCCAACTCAACTTGCCGAACTGGTGTGACCGCAAGCGCATGCAGCTACTACTGATCAGTCAAACCCTCGAGGTCGACGACATCCTGTCCGACCCAGAGCTAAACGTCGACTAGCTCCGGTGCTGCCAGCGGTAATCACAGCGACGGGTACGTTTCGGTGGTGGTCGGTCACGGCGAGTCGCTCTGCGTGGCCAAGTCCGTCACTCAGTGCGTAGCATGCACAACACCCAGTCCACTACCCTGCGAACACTCGCCCATCGGCATTACCGCGCCAGCAGTACGAACGTCTGCTTCTGCCGCTGGTCGCGCGGTCACGGCGCACACGCCTGCCCACGAGCCAAGGAAGCCAGCTTTCGGAGTTCACGATGCCAGACAGCTCAGTGCGTCGGCGGCGAACCGCCTGCCCTCGCACCAGCCACTGTCAGCGAACCAGGCCGCATCCGAAGCCGCGGCGCCTTCGCGATCCGACACGGCCACGAGTGCGACCACGACCGCACGGATCACGTCGGCCTCATCACCGTTGCGGAGAATTGTTCCGACCGGCGAGACCGGTTCCTCCGAATCCCAGCAAGTGTCGTCCACCAGCCAGTGAACGGCGTTCGTAAGGTCAGGAAAACGCGTGTCCCGGCCGCACCGTCCAGCGCAGGCGGCGCCGCGACGAGAACTCTGAGTGCCGAGACCCCATCCTCGCGCCGTTCCGGCCATGCGACATCCACGTACCCATGGTGGCAGACAGCGAATCGTACCTCCTCTCCTTTTCCAGAACGCAGACGTCCGCTCATGCCGCGATGAGAAAGTCCGGCAGGCGAATGGCGCGTACCTGCGAGTGTGGGTTCTTGGTGAGTTATCTTGCGGCGGTGGATATCCAGGTGTTAGAGGGTGCGCTGGTCGAGGTGCCGACAGACACGGTGACGGGAATGGACCGGCGGGCGTTCGGAGAGTTCGTCGGACCGCAGGGGGAGCTGGCGTCGTACGCGTTCGGTTGGACGACCGGGTCGGACCCGCACGTCGCTCGCTTGTCGGTCGGGATCGGCGCGGGCAACCCCGGCGGCGGAACCTTCCATGCCGTCATCTTCGAACACGAGGACGGACATGCGTTCTCGCTGACCGACGACCCGTTCGAGCGGGTGCCGCAGGGCGGCCCGGACCTGACCGCGGACGAGGCACGTGCCCATGAGGACCTGCCGTTCATCTGGTGGGTCGCCGACCAGATCATGCAGCGCGATCGACGGGCATGGTGGATGAAGCACTGGCTTCTGCGCACTACCTGTATCCAGACCCTTGAGGTCTTCGAGCGCAGCGAGCCGATCCTCCTTGTCCAGCACGACGCCGATGACGGCATGTGGCAGCTGATCGGTGCTTCCGACGCGGACGGCGGCACCGGCAAGATCGGACACTTGCACCACGCCATCGACGAAGACCGAACGCTGAT
The DNA here is from genome assembly GCF_044547565.1 of Amycolatopsis sp. NPDC052450. Lineage (NCBI taxonomy): Bacteria > Bacillati > Actinomycetota > Actinomycetes > Pseudonocardiales > Pseudonocardiaceae > Amycolatopsis > Amycolatopsis sp. NPDC052450. The sequence goes on from NZ_JBIUAQ010000015.1 coordinate 59,550, forward strand.
CGATGTCCTCGACCTGCCACCAGGCGGCAGTGCGACACGAACAGTCGTCGGACGTGCTTGGAACCGTCACTTCTAGACCTGCAACGCACTCTCTTGCCGCTGATGGAGCACTGGCTCCCCAGGTTCAACAGGCCAACAGAACAGGACCGGCTGATCAGGATCGGTTAGCCCAATGTCGGAACACTCGTTGGACATCTGTGTGCCATGGCTCGCCGTTGCCGTGCCAGCCTGCGCCGGGGGCCCGCTCTGAGAGTTCACGACCAGCGCCGTCATCGGAGGCTCTCTGGCGTTGTGGCAATCGTTGGCCAGCTTTTCCAGCACACGAGGCATCTCGTTGCGCAGCTCGATGTCCTTTAGCCCGATCGCAAGCCCGAGTTCCTTGTACGTCACGATCGACCGGCGTAACGCGGCCATGACCAGCGCAGCTCGTGCCTGCAGGACCAGAGTGTCTCGGTTCTCCCTACCCATGGTCATGTGGTCGCAGCAAGCATCCTTTACGTTTCCGTATCGACCACACCAGTCGCTGAACGGGAACGTCCGCGCGTGCCGAAGAGAGCGCGGGCCGCAAGCAGACCGCGTCTGCTCAGTGTCGTACCTGGGGACGCTGCGACCTGTGGATGATCCGACCAGACGTCCCGGTGACGTCTCACTGTGGAACCCCCTCTGCCCGACGCGCTCGGCGGGAAGCATTGAAACTCGTTTGGTGTGTCCAGGGACGTCGGTGCACCGCCTGGCAGTAACGCTGACCGACGACTGGACGAAGTGTCGGGCACGACTTGTGCTGAGCCGATGTTCTAGAGCTGGGGCGAAGTTTCATCAGCCGAGAGGAGGTCGGTCGTGGTCGTTCGACACAGAGCGCGATGGGTATGGCTGGGACGTGTTGTGTGCGGCGTCACGGTCGCCGGGTTGGTGGTGTACCTGTTCGCAGTCGGCCTGGACAAGGCCGACAAAGTGGGCAGCAGCATCGGCGGAGTCCTGGCGTTGATCGCACTGGTAGCGCCATACTTGCTGCCGCAACCGCGAAGGGAGAACCCGATGCCGGACGACCCACACGCATCGGACACAGCGGTGGAGGACTCGGGGGACGCCCAAGCTGCAGGCGGTGGCACGGCGAACACCGGCGCGGAGGCCGTCGACGACAACCCCGGTGTCACGCGTGTCAGCAGATCAGGCAACGCAGTCGCCGAAGGGCCGGGTTCAGTGGCCAACACCGGCATTCGGCGCGTTCCCGGAAAATGACCGACAACGAACCGCCGCCAACCGAGGCACACAACCTGCCCGAAGTCCAGAACTCGGGGGACGCCACCGCAGCGCACGGCGGTGTGGCCAACTCTGGCGTGATGGGCGACGTCCACGTCGCCCATCACCACCACGCTTCATCCCCGCAGAAATGGCCGCTCTCGGAAGGGATTCCCCCGCCGCTGGCTTCGGCTTTCCAGCCACGCTCCGAGGTACGCAAGCAGGTGGCGGCCGCACGCCACCGAGGCGAGGACGTGGTTCTTGCGCAGCAGGACGAGGCGTCTTCCGATGGAGGCACCCAGGTGCTGGCGGGCGGAGGCGGTGTCGGCAAGACTCAGATCGCGGCATGGTTCGCCAAACAAGCCATGGAAGACCGCACAGACCTGGTGGTGTGGGTCAACGCCTCCACCCAGGAACAGGTGATAGCGACCTTCGCCAGGGCGGCGAAACGGGCCGGAGTACCCGGCGCCGACGACACCGACCTGGCGGCCGAGGCCACAGCTCTGGTGCAGTGGCTGCACACCACCGACCGCACCTGGCTGATCGTGCTGGACGACGTGACCGACCCCGCCCACCTCGCCGGCCTGTGGCCCCCACACCGCCCAGGCGGCTGGACGCTGGCCACGACCCGGCTGCGAGGCGCCACACTGACCGGGTCAGGACGACAGCGCATCGACATCGACACCTTCACCGCCGAAGAGTCCGCCCGCTACCTGCGAGACCGGCTCACCGGCGACGGCTACTCCCGCCTACTCGACGAGCACGTCCCGGCACTTGCTGCCACGCTGGGAAACCTGCCCCTGGCCCTGTCGCACGCCGCCGCGTACATGATCGACCAGCACGAAACGTGCGGCGCCTACCTCGCCCGCTACACCGCTGGAGACAGCCGGCTCGTGGAGCTGATGCCCGAGGACACCGACCCTGACGCCTACGGCAGACCCGTGACCGTGGCGCTCCTGCTCGCGCTCGACGCCGCCGACTCCACAGCACCCGCTGGCCTGGCACGCCCCGCTCTCGCACTGGCCGCGGTCCTCGACCCCGACGGCCACCCGGACACTCTCTGGACTACCGCGACGGTCACCGACTACCTCACCACACACCGCACTTCCCCCAACGACGACCCCGTCACCTCGCCCCAGGCCCGCGCCGCACTGCGCACACTCCATCGCTTCGGCCTGATCACCCACACCCCCCGCGACGACCACCGCGCAGTGCGCATCCATGCCCTCACCGCCCGCGCCGCCCGCGAAGTCACCCCGTCCGCTCTCGCCACCGTCGCCTACACCGCCGCGGACGCGCTTCGGCAGCTATGGCCAGTCAACGACCACATCGCCACCGACTTGCTCACCACCCTCCTCGCCAACACAACCACCTTGGCCAAACTCGCCGGCGACTCTCTGTGGCAATCCGGCGGCAGCACGCTCCTCTACACAGCAGGGCTCAGCCTGCTCCAGTGCCGCCTCGACACGGCAGCCATCGACCACTGGCGCGAGACCGCGGCACAAGCCCAACGCCTCCTCGGCCACGACCACACAGACTCCTTGGTAGCACGAGGAAACCTGGCGAGCGCATACCGGCAGGCGGGTCGCCCGGCAGACGCACTCGCCATCCAAGAGCAGGTGGTTCCCGACTTCGTCCGCGTGCTGGGCCAGGACCACCCGCGCACACTGGCCGCATGGGCAGTTCTCGCCCACGTGCTCCACGAGACGGGCCGTACGGAAGACGCGATCGCCATCCAGGAACGGGTGGTTACCGATTCCATACGACTGTGGGGCAAGGACCACCCAGACACACTGACCGCGCGAACCAACCTAGCTGTGTCGTATCTACGGACCGGGCGCGCAGCCAAGACGATCACCATGCTCGAGCAGGTCGTCATCGACTCCGAGCGCCTGTTCGGCGAGCTGCACCCAAACACACTGACTGCGAGGTCTCGCTTAGCCAACGCATACTGGAAAGCCAGGCGCACGACCGACGCGATCACCATCGAGGAGCAGATCGTCACCCACTCCGAACAGTTGCGGGGCAAGGACCATCCGGAAACCTTGGCAGCACGAGCCGACCTCGCGGTCTCGTATCAGCAGGCCGGACTCACAGGCAAGGCGATCTCCCTGCTGGAGCAGGTCGTCTCCGATACGGCCCGGGTACTGGGCGAGGACCATCCAGACACGCAGACAGCGCGAACCTACCTGGCCGGTTCCTACTGGCGGGCCGGGCGCACGACCGAGACGATCTCCATCATGGAACAAGCCGTCACCGATAAAGCGCGTACGTCAGGAGCGAAGCACCCACACACACTGACACTCCGGCGAAACCTGGCCACCGCCTACTGGCAGGCAGGGCGCAGGGGTGAGGCGATCACCATCCTGGAGCAGGTCGCAAGCGACCGCCTACGAACTATAGGCAAGCAGCACCCGGACACCCTGAACGCGCTCAACGTCCTCGCAATGTGGAGAGCCGCACACCAGGATGTTGGATAGTCCATACCTGCCCCCCCGTGCCATGCCATAGGGGCGAACTCCGATGCAACACGATCCGTTGGCGCTGCCCCGCCGCACAACCTCGCTCGAGGTTCACCGTTCCCTCGCCAGGTGGCGTTGCCAGGTCCGGAATGGCGGGGCATGGGACAGAGCAAACCGCGACGCGGGTGCGCTTCTACAACGCGGGACTTCGTCCCGGGCAGTCCCTAGGGCAGACGCCTGTGGTGGACCGGTATCCCCGCGTTGAAGCGTCAAGACCGCCCGCAAGGCGATCCGGGCTAGCTCTTCCATGAACCGGCTACAGTCTTCGTCACCGCGGTGTACACGATCGAGGAACCGAAGCGTTGCGCCAGTACTAACTGAACTTCCGTGGCGTCGGAACTTCTCCGCTTCTTCCCACCCTGGAAAAGGAATGAAACTCCGCGTGCACAAGGCACAATGGTCGCTGTGACCGATTCCGCCGACACCACTCCGGCACCCATCACGCACTTCTACTCCCCGGAGACGCCGCGAAGCGAACTGACCGTCTACCGCGGCCCACTCGTCGGCCGCTCCGGCGCGCGCCAATTCGATGCCACCGGTTCCATCACGTTGCGCTGGAACCCGTCGCCGATGCTGCAATGGTCAGGAGTATCCAAAGATGTCGACGTCGGAATCGACCTCACGACTGGAAGCTTGACACTCGAAGAACCTTCGATCGAGGTTCTCAGCAAACACTCGCTCAGGATCGCATCCGGCGACGAAGGTCCGCCCGACAACATTCGATGGAAGGGCGGCGGGCCGCTGGGCCGGGTTGTGGCGGGCAACCCTAAGGCTAAAGACCTCGCGCACGCTACCTTCATCCTGGCCAACCTGCCCACGATGCAGGTTGGCGCGAAACTGCGACACGAAACAACGTGGTACCTAGGCCGTACCGTACTGACCGGTGCCGGCTGGAAGGTCACGCTCGACTCTCCCCGGAACTACCGTGAGATCGAAGTTGACCTGCGTGACAACGGCGGCCATGCGGTCACTCATACGGGCCGGGTCGAGCGGGAGGACAGCACCGACTTCAGTACCGAAGACCTACAGGACGTCCTCCACGTCCTGCGGTACGTATTGAGCCTCGCTTGCGGTCGCTGGACCTCTCCCGTTCTGCCGGTGGCCTACAACAACGCTGCCGAGCCAGCCTGGTCAGAATGGACGTCTCCGCTTATCTCACCGTGGCGTCCCTCGCTCGGCCTTGTCGACGGCTTTCATCCCGAACAACTCCAGGAGATTTTCGAACGCATAGCAGCAGCTTGGGCAGATCCGCTGAAGCAAGAAGTCGTTCAGCGGGCCATCTACTACCTGATCGACGCGAACGATCCCCATCCACTCGAACTTGCCGTCTCGTCGGCTCAGTCCGGACTGGAACTGCTGGCGTGGTCGGAGCTCGTCGAAGACCGCCACATCTATACCGCAAAGGCCTATGGGCCGTTGAAAGCTCACGAGTCCATGCGCGAACTGCTAGCCCTGCACTCGATCAGCGAGAAGTTTCCGCCGGGACTCACCGAGCTCGCGTCGGTGGCCGCGAAGCTCACCGGCCTTGCAGTGGGTGACGGCCCCGAAGTACTCACTCGCATGCGAAACGGGGTCATGCACCCGAGCCGGGCCAAGCCAAAGTTCAGTACCGGCGAATGGTACGACGCCTGGTGCCTGGCCCGCCATTACCTCCAGCTCAGCATCCTCGGCTACCTCGGTTACCAGGGCACCCACCGCGACCCTGCGGTGAAAGTGCATTTCACCGGACAGATCGAGAAAGTTCCTTGGAATCCGTAAGCCGGTGCCGCCCGAGGCCTGGGAGAGAGACTGTCGTCGCCGTCTCCCAGGCCGTTCCGAACTCGGCCAAGCCATGGTCACGTAGCAACGTGGTGTGGTCCTGCGGCTCGAGCAGGGCAAGAGGTAGTCATTGATCAGTCAGTCTCAAGTTCCGAGACAGGGTCTTCTAGAACGGTCAAGACCTTCCTGATGGCTTCATCACAGTTGTCGGCACTGCTCAGCTCGAGGTGCACCTTGCGACCATCGGTTTCCTCTAGGTCCACTAGCAAGTGAGTGCCTCGCGGTCGCTGCCTCAACCATGTGAAAACGGAACGGATCAGCACGGTCGCGGCGCCTCCACCGCTCAAAGCAATGCCCACAACATCAGAGATCCCACCCATCCGACCTGGCGGTACTGGTGCGGCAACGAGGTCGACACGGCCACGCAACTCCTCGACCCGCCTGAGCCAGTCCATGAGGCTTCGCGCACCCCGGTCTGAGCCACCGCAGCTGATCCGAGCTCGCATCGCCCCTCGCTCCCAACACGCTGGCCCCCGTCAACTATCAGTCGCCTAGTAGGACGTCAGCGTTAGCACCGATGTAACACCGTCCCTGCCCTTGGACGACATTCCGCCCACATGGGTCACCAGGGCGGGAGTTCACCGAAGTGCCAGAACCAGACCTCCAACGATCGGCCGCGGTGCTCGTAGGAACAAGCGTATACGCGCATGAAACCTATTTACACAGCCTGCCAGCTGTAGACAACAATCTCACAGACCTCGCTACCGTCTTGACCGACCCAACTATCTTCGGCCTTCAGGGTGCGCGGTGCGTGCCCGTACGCAATGCGCCCGACGCCCTCTCGGTCGCCCGCGCCCTGCGGCAGTATGCGATGGCTACCACAGACACACTGGTCGTCTACTTCGCAGGCCATGGTCTACTTGCGCACAACAACGAGCTTTATCTCAGCCTCAGCGGCACCGATCCCGATGAACTGCAGACGAGCGCATTTCGCTACCAGCTTTTACGCGAGATCCTCGCCAACAGCCCCGCGACGCACCGAATCCTCATACTGGACTGCTGCTTCAGCGGCCGCGCAACGGAGACGCTGAGCAACTCCCCCAGCCTCAACATCGCCGGAACGTACGTTCTGGCCGCGACGCCATCGACCGAAATGGCGCTAGCTCCACCAGGCCAGCGAAACACCGCCTTCACCGGCGCGCTACTACACCTTTTACGCAATGGAATCCCTGGCGGCCGCGAAGAACTCACGCTCGGCCATATCTACAGCCACCTTTGGACAGCGCTCAACGAGCAAGGGCTGCCACTACCACAACATCTGGACACTGGACATACTTATAACGTGCCGATGTTCCACAACACAGCAGCTGGCGGCTGCGAAGGCGACCAAGCCAGACATTTCCTCAACCCGTCTCCACACCACGATCAGTCGAAGCCTCGACGGCTCTCCCGCGGTATGCGAATAGCACTGGCCATAACAGTTGTTGTCGCACTCGGCTCGGGCATCATCTACACGCTCGCTGAGCGGACTGACACACCTTCGCAGACACCAGCCGCAGGCACCTCGGCACCGCCAGTGGCCGGCTCTTCCGCGTCCAACGCGGCCGAAGTCAGCCCAACACCGAGCCCCACGATAACCTCCGCCCCGAACAAGCAGGCACCTGATTCGACCCTCGTGGTGCGGTCAACGTGGCCGACCGCCCGCGTTTGCGACGGTGGAACCGCCGTCGCCATGCCCCCCAAAGGGCCCTCGATAGAGTCCTTTCCCGCCGGCGCCGCCGACATGCGCGAACAGGCTACAGCGCGCGGCGGAGCCTTCTACCTATCGGGATACATCTACCTTTTCTTATCTGCAATCTCTGGGAAAACAGTAGACATCCTCGATATCACACCGTCCTTCAAGCCCCCCACTCATGAGAAAGCCGCCTGGATCTATTCACCCCAAGGGGGCTGCGGCGGCCTGGGCAATCGAGTGTTCGACTTTGACCTGGACGCGAAGAAGCTTGTTGACAAGGGGGTTGTTAGCGGAGTCGACGGTTCTCTCGACCCAAATAACAACCCCGACGCCAAGCTCGTACGAGACGAGCCTCTCGGGCCAGGGTTCGGAGTGAGCCAAGATAAGCCGGGGCTCATCCGAATCGATGCTCATGGCTGCAAAGCGAACTATACCTTCAGCCTTAACATCAGCTATGCGATCGCCGGCGAAACGACTGTCCACGTGCAGACGTTCGGGCCGTTCAGATCGAACGCTTCGTCCGGCGACGTTCCAGTCTACGCACCAGCGTCTACAGATGGGGAAAATTGGCAGTTCGTGAAGACTGGTATCGCTGAGCAGTACTACAAGTGCTAACTAACCTCTTCAACGCAGAGGAAACAAGTCAGGCGTTGCCAGCAGGGCCCCGCGTTGCTCACGATAATCACCACGTTGCGCCGACCGAAGATCGACGCTCTCGTACCCGCCAATGGCCTGCAACCGGTCTTCCTCACCAAAGCCCGCAGATGCAGCATGGCCTCCTCAACCCCACAAGATGTAGCGCTCACTGCCGGCTTCACCATGTCGCCACTCAACTGCCGCTATTGTGCGCGAGCCTGTGCAATGCCTCCCGAGCAAGTTCGGCTTGGGTGATCCTCTGCCACGCCGGGTGGGTAGGCGGCATCGCATCCAAGGCAAGACGCAAGCGCCTGCGGTCTTTCGGATTGCACGAATCTCTCATAGTTCGATGAGCCGATGCGTTGAGCGCGATCTTCGCCAAGACGGCGATATCGTCTCTATGACGGTCAGGCTCGCGGGTGTCAGCCACTGCGGCGGCCGCCTTGGCGACGAGCGCGCCCAATAAGTTCGGTCGCCGTACATGACCGTTTCTGCCGCGGACGGTCACCGGGATTCGTTCAGCTCGGATCAGGGCTTGGTTACCACCCGCGGCCTGGAACCCTAAGCGCCCCGTGGTGGTCGCCGGCTGCTTGACCTGCCGCTCCATGTGATCCGGGATCATGAGGTCAACACTGGCCTTACCGCGCTGGTACCGGTACCCGTAGCCATCTTCTGTTTTTGTTTCAGTGAAACCACGCTCACTGAGCAGCCGAGAGGCGTACTTGAGGGCGCCCCGGTGAACCCACACGTCAAGTACAACGTCGGCATCTTCAGTAGGGCGGAACACAGCGACCTCGCCCTCGGCGCACCACAGCGCAACCATCTGCCCTCCGACTAGTACCCACGGGGTACTGAGGTACTCGTCCAGGTCGAGAACGGCGTGCCAGGCAATCACCTGCGGTTCAGGCATGTCCGGCATCGGAACCGGAGGCATGTCAAGAGTAGGTATCGCCGGCATCAGACCGCGCGCGACCGTTTGCCATGCAGTGCCTTCAGCCGTGGTCATCAAGGGCGGCGCAGCTACCAGGTCACTCAGTGCGCGGAGATGCGATTGCTTGACTGAGTGATCTATCGGGGCCATGCGCAGTCGCCGCACCACAGTGTCGACAGCTTCCGGGCCCTCACACTCCCTCGAGGAAGCGACAGCAGCCGAGGGTGCCATCGCTTCCTCGTGGAGCTGGACTATGTCCGCGATCGTGCGACCGGCATACGCTGCCAATGCGGCCGCAAGCAGGTCGTGCGGTGACTCAGCTGGCAACCAGCTGCCCTCGCCGCTCTCGATCGCTGGACAGGACATCCGTCAGGAGCGCTGCACCTGCGCTGCGGCTGCGGGTGTCATCACTGTCGAGCAGATCAGCCGCGACTATCAACCGCGGAGCGACCTGCACACCCTCGACGACCCTGGCTGTCCTGCAGTGCCAGTGCGTGTCCGCGGTGACCTCATGCACAGTCAGATTGCCCTGGGGGTCAGCAAGCAAGAAGAACTCGTCGACCAGGCGTTTGACCGTCGTCGTACTGGCATAGATTTCCGCCTCGGCGCCATGCCCCAACCCGGTCCCATAGTTGCTGGCAGCACTGACCCCGCCGGCCACCACACCCTCGAACTTCAGCAGCTCAGCGATGTCACCCGGCGCGATCCTGTACCTAGTCACCGTCGCTCGGGACTGCATCCACCACCGGCACACCTGAGCATCACCGTTGGTGCGCCATCGTGCACTCAGACGTGAGCGTTCAGCCGAGGACAGCCAGTCAGTGTCCAGGCCGTCGAAGAGTGCTGCGGATGTCCACGTCACCCGCGCAGACAAAGGCCGCCCTTTCACGCCCTTCGTCGCTGCGCGGCGACGCTCCACATCAGAGCTATCGACCAGCCACACCGAGCCAACACGGCGCCCCGCCAGCCGCCCCGAGCTGAGCAAGCTGCGAACACGGCTGGTATTCACTCCCAGCCGTTCAGCAGCCATCGTCACGCTGACCTCGCTCACATACACAAGACTAGCGCAGTCGCTACCCTAGTGCTAGCTAGCTGACTCTCGGGGCTCTGCTTTGCCGCACCTGCCGCACGAAGAGATAGCCAGCGCAAACATGCCCGACACCAGGCGATCAGCAGGCCCTACGACGAACACACTCAGGTGTGGCGAGCTGCCTGTCACATGCGGACACCATGCTGCGATGGGCCCCGTAAGCCCGCTCGGAGACACTGCCGCAGGCTTTTTGGCTCGTCCCTTAGGCAGATCAGAACTGCACACGCTATGGCCGGCAGGCCCGTGCCTACCCCACTGCTGCCTACTCGCTAACCACACGACCCATATGCCACTCGAATCACATCCTGCGCCGAGCCGGGCACTATCCGACCGTCACCACAGGTAAGTGATGGTCAGCGCGCGGCAGCTGAGCTATCGGCCCCACTGCTGCCCCATCGAGCCTCGCGACACTCCACCAGCCCAGTAGGCAAGCAATAGCTAAACTCGCCCGCCCCTGCCGAGCCTCGTCGTCAGAGCTGAACCCAGCAGTCCACAACGACGCGACATCCAAACCGACAGCCAAGCACCTAGCTGCAACCGAGCGCCACACGCCGGGATGGCCCAGCGCATGCACCCCGGCCTCAGGCCGCTGTTAGGGCCCGCCACTGCATCCGGCCACCTTGCAGCCTCGTACGTCACTGGCGGGCACGACATGCAATAGCAGACGGCATCTAGCGATACGCCGGCAGGAGCCCGTTACGAGCTCGGCTTCAGCATGTATCCGCAAGGACGTCCTGGTTGCTTCAGTTCATTGTCCCTGCCGGAGACACCGGGAGCGATGTCTAGGCCGGGGAGGCTGTCCCCGCAGGCAAGCTGTCAGTGCATTCAAGGTCCACACGGCGCAGGTACTCGTCGCCCGACAGCTGACCAGCTCCGAACTGGGATGCCAGCTCGACAATCGATTCAACGTACATGTGATCCTCTCAATCCCCAGGGAGAGCTCACTCAATGTACAGCGATGCTCGCCGCAGAGTCATCACCCTGCAGGCTGAGCTGCAGCTCAATGACTGCTGTAGTTGATGGTCAGGATCGCTACGACAGGGTGTTCATCGCCGTCGGCGCCCTGGTCGAACTTGTCATGGAACTGGAAGTCGACTCGTGCCATCGAGCTGAGTTCATAGTGAACTGTTCGCGACCACCCGTCACCTTGTGGCTTGCCCGCCCTTCCTCGCAAGAAGCAGGACGACCCAACCGCGGGAGGGCGCCCGGGATTGTGGGCCAGGTGGTCCCAGAGTTGCTCTGCTTGTTGCAGGCCGACTCTGGTCACCATCTCGTTCCAGTGGTCGCGGTACCTGCGGTGCACGAGAACCCGGTATAGCGGCGCCTGCTGCGGTTTGCCGCCAGGCCGCCGGGCTGGTTCCAACGGCTGGTAAGCACTGTCAGGGGGCATCCGGCGATGCCATCTCTGCCGGCCTCTCAGCCTCCACCAGATCGCGCGCCTCGAGTCGACCGCGGAGCAGCACTTCGCGGCGCAGTGGGTCCTCCAGCTGGGAGGCTGTGACGCGCCAGGCATGAATACATTCCTTCAGCGCGTTCACCGAACCGTCGGCGTGCGCGGCGATCAGGACCTCATGTAGTTCGACGAGAAATTCGTCGAGGTCGTCGCGATCGAACACTCGCAGCCATGCCAGGTCACCCAGTTCGGCAACCGTGGGGCGATCACTGCGCCGCAGCAAGGACTCGAGTCGCAGATGAGCGGAACTCCAGCGTGAGAGTTCTTTCAGTACGTCCAGGTCACCTTCCGGGAGCATAACCAGCCCGGTGCCATCTTTGTCACGCACTCGCGCGCCGCCAGCGCGAGCAGCTTCCAGCACAAGCAATCGTTTATTGGCCAGGTCGCTGGCCTGGAAGATCTCGTCGGGCCTAGTCATAGTTGCATCACCTGAAATTATCGTACTCATCATCGTAGCTGCCGACAAGCCAGAATCTTAGGTATGATTGTAACAAGACGCACTCGGAGGTGCTGGTGGACGACCCGTTCGATGCACGCAAGGTCATGTTCAGTGACCGCGAGTACCCCCTCGCGAACCGGCGGACCGTCAGCCTCATTACCGCGCTCCGCGTCGCCTTGCTGCGCGAAGGGGTCTCCACCAGTGCTGAGGCTCATGATCAGGCCACCTACCTGCGACAGATCACTCACGAGCTCACCAACCGCGGAATGGATGGGGCGACCCTCGTCCGCTACGGCCTGGGGCCGGAGCTGGCTGCCGCAGTCGTCGGCCAGGCAATGCCGTACTGGCTACCCACGCTCCGAGTACTGCCCGGACCAGCCAGCGAGCACGATCCCGACCCAGAACCCGCGCCGCCGTGGCCCCACCCGCAGACATGGGAAGATGTGCTGGGCCCGCTGCTTGAGGCGGAGAATGGCCTGACACCCAACCTCGACGTTTCTCAGGCAAATATCGAGCAGGTCGTCGGCGCCATCATGAACGCGGTATACCCGTGGGCGCTGTCAGCTCCGCTCGACGACCTGCTCGTTCTCAAACCACCGTCCATCGAGCAGTTGCAGGCCGCCCGGCTGGAACCGCGCCCCGAGACAGTGGTGCTCGAGCAGTACCGATGGATCATCAACCGGTTCGCCGAGACCCATCTCAGCGACTGGAGCACCACCTCCCTGCATCACGAGCACAGGTGGCGCTCGGGAAACTGCCCGGCCCCCTGCCCGGAAGCGCTGATGAACGACCGCGAGGTCATCGATCACGAACTCAACGCAGAGATCGCGCGGCGTGCCGTGAACGTCGAATCGTCACGAGAGCCGGCCGGCGGGCCTACGGGTCTCAACCGCACCATGCTCGCCAAGCTCGGCATGAGCGCCCTTGACCTGCTTCGCATCGGCCGCACAAGCGAAGCAGCGGCCTTATTCGAGTTCGCCTTGCACGGATCACCCGACGACGCAGAACTTCTCAACAACCTGGGCTTCTGCCTGATCCCCGACGACCCGCGCAACGCATTGAACAAACTCGAGGAAGCCGCGCGACGAAACTACGAACACGGAGCCATCAACCTCTACAACCGCGCCCTGTGCAAAATGCTCCTCGGCGACCTCAAAGCCTGCCTCGACATGATCACCGCGGCGTGGCCACTGGGAGAAGGGAAACGAGCCTCACTGTGGCGCCCTGGCCCACACGGGCTGAAGCTACGTGAAACCGTCGACACGCAACACGAACTCGCCCGCCTCGCGCATCGTGCAGCAAGCGCGCTCGGCGACGAGAACGCGGCTGAGCGCTGGGCAGGCATCATCCAGCTCCAGCCATAGCACAACGTGGCACAGAAATGCGCGGCCTGCCAGCGAACGTCGGAAAGCCAGAACGCACTCGTCACGGTAGAACCCCAAACGTCCGACGCCGCCGTCGGACCATAGTCAGGAACAAGCAGGATCTCTGCTCCGGGGAGGAGCGAATATGGGTTTGGAAGTAGTCGTTGGGTTCTTGATCGCATGGGCGGTCGGGAAAGCACGGCGGGCAGGCCAGCAACTGGACGGGGTTGCCGATCAAGTCGTGGACGCATCCGCGGCGCGGCTACGGGATGTGGTGCTGCGCAAGCTCGGCGCGGACTCCGCCTTCGAGCGGCTGCAGTTGGAAGCTGGCCAGCCAGAAGGAGTCAGCGAGCGAACGACTCAGCGGGTGACGTTGGCCTTGGAGGACGCAGTCGAGCAGGACGCCGACTTCGCCACTGATCTCAAAGCAGCAATCGCGGAGGCTAAGAAGAGCGGAGCGGTGGCCAGTTTCGGCGGGACAGTCGTCAATGGCCCAGTGACTGCGAGTGGGCACGGTATCGCGATCGGCGCGGTCGGCCGCGACGCGAACATGCGGCCGGCACCGGACCCTCGTCACCCGGAACAGGCCTAGGGCACCCTGTATCCGGATCGGCCCCACATCTTCCCAGCCCTGCACAGGTACAAGCCGCAGACGGCGGCATAGCAACAGGCACCGTGAACGGCGACCTCGTCATCCACCAGGCCTTCAGGATCGGCGCCGCAGCAATTGTCACCACCCTCGCCGGTACGTCCCGCGACATCCGGGAATTGTTCGTCGGACGGCACGAGCAGGTCGAGCGATTGCTGGAGCTGCTGGCACCCGCTGACGGTGACAGGCGGGCTGTAGTGGTGTCAGCAGTGGCCGGGATGGGCGGCATAGGTAAGACCGTGCTCGCACGTCATTGCGCTGCTCTCGCGGCCGACAGAGACTGGTTCCCTGGTGGGGTCCTGTTTGTGGACCTGCGCGGCTACAGCCCCGACGACGAACAAGTCATACCCAGACAGGTGTTCGCGCCTGCGCTACGTCTCCTCGGCGTGCCCAGTGGCGAAGTTCCGGCCACTGTCGACGAGCAAGCCGCTATGTACCACCAGCTCCTCGACAAACTCGCAAGTAGCGGCCAACGAGTGCTGCTGGTCCTGGACAACGCCGCAGCCGGAAAGCAGGTAGCGGACTTGATACCGCGACAGGCTGCGCATCGAGCGATAGTCACCACTCGCGATGTCCTCAACCTGCCGACGGCACACCGGCTAGATCTCGACGTGCTCGCCGGCAATGAAGGACTGCAACTGCTCACAGAAATCCTCGACCAACGATCCCCTGGTGACAGCCGTGTCACGCAGGAGCCGGAGCCGGTGAAAGAGCTGATAAAAGCATGTGGCTCACTGCCGCTGGCCGTGACAATCGCCGCTTCCATCCTCGCCGACGACCCAGAGCTTCGAATCGTCGAACTGGTCACCGAACTCACCGCGGTCGACAGCCCAGGGGCACACACGCTCCAGCACGGTGAACTGAATCTTGCCAGCAGCTTCGACGTGTCATGGAGGCGTCTCCATATCCGCGAGCCAGAAGCAGCCAACCTCCTTCTCCTGCTGACGCTCAATCCTGGCCCAGACTTCTCAACCGCCACTGCCGCCGCACTGTGCGGACACTCACCTGCCCGAGCCATGCCCTGGCTACGAACGTTGCGTCAGGCGAGTCTGCTGCGCCAGCAAGACGGGCGTTGGTCAATGCACGACTTAATCCGCCTACACGCGGGCTGCCGCCTTGATCCGGATCACAGAGACCCCGCGCTCAATCGGCTGCTCGCATACCTTGGGAAGACCGCTGAGGCGGCCAACGCGCACCTTCTGGCTCGGCGAGACGATCCAAAGCCCGCGCCGTTCAGCGGCCGTGACGCGGCGCTTGCGTGGTTTGACGACGAACGCGTTAATCTTCTTAGCGTCCTGACTCTGGCCCTTGAATCCGGCCGAGGCGCGTACATCAGCAGGTTCGTACAGTGTCTTCGTCCATATCTGTCATGGCGACGTCATATCGCCGACTTGGTCGCGGTCTGCCAACAGGAAGCCACAGCTGCTGTAAAACTTAGCTCACGGCAGCTGCACACGCGCGCACTGGACCACCTTGCCGGCGCGCTCATAGAAATGGGTCGATTCGACGAGGGCATTACCCTCCTGCGGAACGTTATCACCCGCTATCGCGAGGCCGACAATCGAGAGGGCGAGGGTGTGGCCTTATCCAACCTAGGTGCGGCGCTAGCGGGGCAACAACGGTTCGACGAAGCCATCGGCACCCTGCAAGACGCAATCGCCACCTGTCGTGAGATCGGTGACAGAGTCGGAGAAGGAGAGACTCTCGTCAACCTTGGGGTTGCCCTGGGAAAAGTGGGAAGGTTCGACGAGGGCGTCAATAAGTTGCTGGAGGCCATCGCAATCCACCGTGAAACCGGTGATCGAAACAACGAAGGCAAGTCGTTGTCGAGACTTGGAGACGTCTTGCGAATGACTGGACACCTTCGCGATGCAGCCGCTTTCGCACAGGAGGCCATCGCCATCTACCGGGAAACCGGTGACCGAAACAGTGAAGGCCTGACTCTCAACAGCCTTGCTCGCACACAGATACAGCTCCATGATCTCGACGACGCCGTCTCGACTCTGCGAGCTGCCGCCAAGATTCACCATAAAAACGGCGAACGGCACACCGAAGGCTTGGCTCTTCACGAACTCGCACTTACACAGGTACACCTCAAACGATTTGATGACGCCATCGAAAGCTTGCAGGCCTCCGCCGCCATCCACAGCGAAACCGAAGATCGACAAAATGAAGGGGCCGCACTCTACAACCTCGCATTGACGTATGCGAAAGTGGATCGCTTGAATGAAGCAAAGCTAGCTGCTGAGCGCGCACTAACAGCCTTGCACGAAAGCGGCGATACCCGCCGCGCAGACGCCGTCAAGAACTGGCTGGACGCTCTCCCCTGAGACAGCGAACAGCCACGGACCGCGCGTTACAGCAGACGCCCGCATCCTCCCCGATCAGGTGAACTGATGTCCCGGTTTAAGGGGCCCCGGAGTGAAGCCAGTAGAGCGGGCACGCCGGGTGCCCGCGGATGAACAAGATCGGGAGCCGATCCGGTGTACTACGTGGTCACAGCGTTCGCCGCGGCCTTGACGGCATCGACGCTGTCGGGCAGCCGAGGTCGTGGCGTTCTGTCGGGCCTGGGCCGTGTGTGCCTGAGATCTGCCTCGCGGCTGTTCTGCCTGCGAATGGTCGTCCAGGCCATCGAGACGGCAGATGGCCAAGACATGGATTACCACATCCGTTCGGCTGATATCGAGATCCGGGTCCGCACGCGACGGTCGGACAGGGTTCCGCCGGCGTGAGCAGTGATGGCCCCCTGCCTCGTCCCCACTCCCCCGACGACGTCATCGCCTACACCGCGATCGTGCGTGAACATCGAGCGCGTCTCGTCGCGCTCGCCCGATCGATCATCCCGGACGGTGACTACGAATCCGCGGCCAGTGACGCGCTTCTCTCCCTGTTCCGGTATTGGCCAGCGCTCACAGCGGATCGCGTCGCCTGGGTCACCACCGCGGCGAAGAACAAGGCGCTAACCCAGCGCCGTCAACGACGACGAGAGCCCGCCGCGACAGTTGACGACGACGACATACCTCTGTGGTCGACCGTGCCGGCGTCCGCCGACCAACGGCTCGATCTTGCCAGCGCACTCGAGATGCTTCCCCGCCTGCCCAAGCAGGAGCAGATCGCCTTGGTCCTCTCCGCAGCCGGGCAAGACACCACTGCAATCGCGACCCAGCTCGGAGTCAAAGCCGACACTGTCCGCAAGTACCGGGCGCGCGCACAACGACGGATGCGGGACTGGGGTGGCTATCCGCATCCCACGCCACCGTCTCCTGGTCAGGGAAATGAGGCCTGATGTCATCCACCGACCAACCTCGGCGTATGCGGAACGATCCTGTACTGCTGCTCAGCCAAGCCTTCACCGCACCACCGAACCCGCGCGAAATACACGCCGTTCAGGCCGCTACCAGGGAACTCGACTACCTGGCCTATCAGGCCGCCCCGCCCCCGATCGGCAGCGGACTCACGCCCCGTTTCCTCGCCAGCCTGGCCATGGGCGGGTCACTCGCCGCCTCACGCGAAGCACATGGGGCTCTGGTCGCTATCCGGCTCCACGACCGCGGCGACCTGGTCGACGCCGCTGAAGAACCTGAACTCACGCTCACAGCGACCACCACCCGCCGTGTGACCACCGCGCTCGCTGACCTCTGGGATGTCACGCTCACGTCTGACGGCCCCGACCTGCTCGCAGTGCTGCTCCCTCGCGACCCGAACCCTGATCTCGCCGCCACGCTCACCAGTCTGTCCGAGCAGCTCGCGGCACCGATCCCGGTCCCCGGGTGGCTCATCGAACTCGAGGCCAGCATCGGCGTGACACCGCTAGATCCCGTCTCCACGCCCGCCCAACTCATCGCGCAAGCCCGCCGCGGGCTTCCCGACCGCGTTCACCTCCGCCGCACTCCCATCGACGAACTACCCCCAAATCCGGGCAAGCCGTCACCGCTGACTCTCCTGCCCAACGCCTGGGACGCAGCGGACGACGGCCGGCTCAACGTCAGCTACCAGGTCATCTCGCAGACCGATTCCCCTGGCATCGTCGGAGTGCAAGCCGTCCCAGGCTGGGTCGACGACGATGGCGTACACCGATCCCTCGCCGGTCTTGGCGACCTCGCCAGTGTCACCGGGCTCGCGCACGTCATGATCGAGAACACCGTCGCCGATACCTGCACCGCGCTGGCGAGCTGGGCCGCGCAACTCCGCGCAACGACACCTTTCGCCCACGTCAGCCTGCCCGCCCCGCTCGTGCGCAGCCAACGATTCTGCAGCCGCCTGCACGATCTCATCGACAACAGCGGCATCGCGAGCCTGCTCCTGCTCGGCGTCCCCGCCGCCGCCCTCAACCAGATTCCTGACATCGACAAACGACTCGCCCAGCTCACCAACAGTGGCGCCCAGCTCGCGCTGAGCCTCCGCGCCGTTGACGACACGCCAGCCGACGCGCTGACCCGCGCCGCATGGTCTCTCGTGACTCTTTCCAAGCCCGCCTTCGAGCTGCTCCGCAACCGCAACTACGACACCGCGAGCCACACCGCGCTCAAACTTCTCCTGCACGCCGCCCGCAAACTCGACATCCCAGTCCTCGCCGAGGAAACCGACCTCGCCGACACACGCATCATCCTCGGAACCGCGATGTTCACCCCCACCAGCCGCCTCCCTCCCCAGGACGCCCACCAGATCGCCGACGAACCCACTTGGACAGCGCAACCATCAGCACAGCTTCTCGCCGTCACCGACGCGGCCAGCCACCGCAGCGCTCTCGACCACCTTCCCCAACCACGGGACACCACTGGAGCCGGGCACACCAGAAGAGGCTGGTGAAAGCACCTGCGGCAGCACAGGAACTAGCTCTGGAACGGAATCTGGCAGGGTCGCAGCGGAGCGCCATTTCTGATCTCATGGCGGTATGACCCGGACGAGGCTTCCTTACCCCTCCGCTCAACCGGTCTACGCGGCGGCGCAGCTGTGGCGAGACCGGTGCCTGCTCGACGATCTCAGTCTCTTCGAGGACGACAATGTCTCCACCCTGGAGAACGCCGAGATCCTGGTCCGGGACTACGTGCAGCAGCCGGACCTGGGTGCAGGCACGTTCCTCGGCAAGCTGAGCGGGCAGCTCGCGACGTCGCCACCGGACGCTGTGCGGCTGGCCGCGGAACTGTTGTACGTGCACTTGCTGATCGCACGTAGCTCGGCGATCGGCGGGCAGAAGAAGCTGGAACTGGTCCGCGGTGTACTCGGTTTCGGCGACGGCGGCCACGATGTTCCCGAGGATCTCGCCCGCACGCTCGACTCCGGTCTGATCAACCCCGGCCAGGGATTCAACAACTACCGGTGGCGCCAGTACGCGTATCTGATCGAGGCAGTCGCGGCACTCAAGAGACTGTCCATCCCGGACCGTCGCCGCGTGCTGGAGGAGCCTCGCGCGTTCGTTGAGCTTCTGGACGGTCTCGAGGACAACAGCGCGGCGATCCAACGGTTCGCCCTGGAACATCTGCTCTTCCCGGACGTGTTCGCCCCGGTCGTGAGCCGCGAACACCGCCAGAAAATCCAGACAACCTGGCCCGATCTGGCCGGCCCAGCCTCCGAACCGGCGTCCTTCCGCGTCGCGTCAATAGCCCACGGCCTGACCCCGAACGGGCGATGGGGCACTGACGAGTTCGTCAATTTTTACCGGTCGCCCTACGTGTGGGACTGGGGGAAAATCAACGACCGATGGAACGCCCTAGTCCGGTGGGGTCAGCGGATACGCCAGTCGATCGACCTCGCGGGCCAGGAACGTGACTACAAAATTGATGGTGCCGCGGCGTTACAGGCCGCACGCGCGTCGGGCACCACCTCTGACCTCGCTTTTCTCCGGCGGCACAATCTGGTCGATTGGCGTGCCGCCGACAGCTTTTTCCGCTGGCTCGACACTGCCGAGGACGGGTGGACAGCCCTCGAGGAACTCTGGGTAGACGCCGGCCCTGAGTCGGTGGACCGCTTCCTGGCCGGCCTACCCCGTTCCGCTGCGGACGGAACCGGTGCGCGGCTCAGCCTGGCATCCGTGCTGCTGGGAGCAGACGATGTCATCCGCTATCCCCCGTGGCGGGCACGGGCAATCGACCGCGCGTATCGCCTCACCGGCTATACCAAGCCGGAGCCGGCTGCAACCGATGGTGAACGGTACGAGGTGTTCCTGCTCTTCCTCGATCAAGTCCTAGACGTGTTCCGCCGCAACGGCGTCCCCTTGCGTGACCGGCTTGACGCACAATCGATCACCTGGGCGTTGATGACCTACGACCCTCCCGAGACCTGGGCCGACGACGAGATCGCCGCTTTCCGCGACTGGCGCCGCGGCACCGGTGCGGTACCGCCACAACTCCCGGCCGCGCCGGCCACAGGTGACGAGGCCAGTCCCGTCTCTGTCGAGGAGCCTGACAGCCCGCTGAGTGAAGTCGCTGAGCACCTGTATCTGGACGAGGCGTTCCTCGACAAGGTCGTCGCCCTGCTAAGGGACAAGAAGCAGGTGATCTTCCAAGGTACCCCAGGCACCGGCAAGACCCATGTTGCCCGCACACTCGCGAAGTCGCTCGCCGGCTCAGCGGACCGGGTGCGGCTCGTGCAGTTCCATCCCACCTACTCCTACGAGGACTTCGTCGAGGGCTACCGTCCCCGCCAGGACGGAAACGGCTTCACCCTCACCCCCGGCCCACTGCTCACCATCGCCGACCAGGCACGCAAGAACCCGGACCACGACCACGTCCTGATCATCGACGAACTGAACCGCGCCAACGTCGCCCGCGTGTTCGGCGAGCTCTACTTCCTCCTGGAATACCGCGATCAGACCGCCCACCTGATCTACCGCCAGCAGCCCATCACCCTGCCGCCCAACCTGCTGCTGATCGCCACGATGAACACCGCGGACCGGTCGATCGCTCTGCTCGACAGCGCGCTGCGGCGCCGGTTCTACTTCGTGGACTTCGCTCCCCACACCGAACCCGTGGCCGGAGTACTGCGCCGCTACCTGGACAAGCATCAGCACGAGTACCGGTGGATCGCCGACGCTGTCGAGAAGGCCAACGAGAAGATCGCCGACCCGGACGCGGCCATCGGCCCGAGTCACTTCTTCCGGGACACGCCGATCGACGACGCCTGGCTCGAGCTGATCTGGGACCACGCCGTCCTCCCGACACTGCGCGACCATTTCCACGGCCGGACACACAAACTGGAGGAACTCTCACTCACGGCTCTACGGAAGGAGGTGACAGGCGGCGCCGATGAGGACACTCCACTTTCATGAGTACCGTGAGCGGCGCGACGTACCGCTCACGCTGGCCGAAGTCACCGTCCTGCGCACGACGTTCAAATGCCTCGTCACACGCACCGACAACGGCGACGGACAGTACAACGTACGGGCCCAGGACCGGGTCGGCATGGTCATCGTCGGCGACACCGCGATCGTCGTGGCCCCGAAGCTACCCATCGCCCGCGTGCTGTTCCTGATCACCCATGCCGTGGATCCGTCGTGGACGCACGAGGCCGCGCTCGGCACCGCCGAATCCTTGACCGACGCCATGGCAGCGGTCTTCACGCACATGTGCGACCAGGCCGTCCGCACCGGCCTCCTCCGCGGATACCGCGACCATCGAGAACGGCTCCACACCGTCCGCGGCCGCATCGACTTCGCCGAACAACTGCGGGTCTCACCCGGACGTGACCTCCCGCTCGCGGTGACCTACCAAACACACGACGAGGACATCCCCGAGAACCAGCTGCTGCGCACAGCACTCGACCTGCTCGCGCAGGTCCCGGTCGAGTCACACACGGTCCGCCGATCGATCGCCCGGCAACAGCGCATGTTCGAGTCGGTCACCCCGGTGCCCCGCAACCTTGGGTCGTTACCGGTAGTCCGATGGACCCGGCTCAACGAGCACTACAGGCCGGCGGTCGAACTCGCCCGGCTCATTCTCCTCGGCACCGAGCCCGAGCTCGGCCCAGGAAGGATCACCGTCCCCGGGTTCGCCGTCAGAATGACAGAGGTATTCGAGAAGTTCGTCCGCACAAGCACGCGGCGGGCGCTCGGCCTGGCCGAACACGACTTCCCGGCAGGCGCTGACTCGGCACTTCACCTCGACCACAAGCGAGCACTGCACGTCCAGCCGGACTTGAGCCACTGGATCGACGGCCACTGCCGCTTCGTCGGCGAACTCAAATACCGCCTCGACACCGGCCACGGCGACGCGCAACACCTCTACCAAACCCTGGCCTACGCGACCGCGGCCAACCTCCCCGACGCGACCCTCATCTACGCCGACGGCCCACGTAACGGCACAACCCACGTCCTGCCCACCGCCGGAATCCGCATCCACGTCCGGCACCTCGACCTGAACGTCGACCTCGACCAACTACTCGGCCAGATCGACGCACTCGCACATCACATCAACGAACTCACCACTCGCCCCTGGGCTCAGGTGAGACCCCGTTCTCGATAAACCTACGGGGCCGCGGTTCAACGGCCGGCTTACCTCGTGGACTTGGGTCCTGGCAGACGACCCCGGCATCTGGTGAAGGTGCCGGGACCACGTGCTGTCAGCCGACGGCCCTCTCCAGGTGGACCTAGCGGACGGTCAGGCCGAAGATGCAGGAGCGCCGGTCACGTTGTGCCGTGTTGAACGGCGGTACGGGTGGACGCCGCAACTCGGGCGGCATGGAGAACGGCGGGGGTGAGCGCGGAGCCCGGATCGGTGATCGCCGTGCCGGATCGGGTGTCGGCATGGCCAGTCTCCCTGCCCTCGACGGCCCGGTAGCGGGTGTCTCCGGCGGTCTCAGCGGGCTGCAGCGGTGCCTCCTGGCGGGCACGAGGGTTTCCGGGGTGGAGTTCCTTAGGGCGACCGGGTCCGTGCCCACCTGTCTTTGGTGTGCACGCAGACTCGTCGGCGAACGCCTGCGCGTGAACGGCGCGCTGGACACAGAAGTGATCGCCGCGCAGGCAGCAGACACCTCCGTCAAAGGACCCACCGCACATAGGCGGCACCGGCTCGGCGTTTACCCATCACGATCACCCGGCCTTCAAGATCGGAGTGAGTTTAAGACACAATAGTAAGTAGCGAGCGGATAATGACAGTAAGGCCATCACCCTCTTAGATGTGGTGCCCCGCTGAGTTTTCGGCAAACTCCAAGCTCAACCACGTCTTCTGGATAGCTAAGGAAGCAGGATGTTGCCACCTCGTACGCAGTGGCAACATCCTGCCAGTTCGCTAACCAAACGTCCTTTCCGGTACTCTCGTTCCTGACAAGTGAGCAACAAAATGAGGAGACAGAGTGCGCGCACTGGGTGAAGCGTTCGGAGCATTGCTAGACCATGAGCCAACTGCCGGCGCCGGAACTGTGGTCTACAGGGAGAAAACCGGAGCTGAGGTCACCAGTGCCGTCGCCATTACGCGTCGCCCCTTCCCTGCGCGGTGGCGGGTGGAAAATAGCCACGGGCTCCGGGTGAATGACGGGACCACCGAGTGGACGGTGCCCGTGCATGGCAGCCAAAGTTCACGTCCTGCCGAGACGAGCCTCCTCGTCCCTTTCCCGCTCTATCCGATATTGCCGGAAAAGGCCCCGATTCTTGGCAGGTCCACTGACGACTGGCGACCCGTCAATGCCCACAAAGCAGGCAATTCGCTTGTTGTCGTGACAGTGGAAAAAATAGATCAACCTGAAACTACGGGAACTCTTACTGTCGACCTGGAAAGTAAAATCATCCGAGAGATGGATCTACAATGGATCACCATTGAAGTTGTCGATTGGTCATCCACATGGCTACCCGAGCCGAATACTTTCAACATTGCCGGACAGTTCAGGGCTTAGCTTCCTCGCCGTTGGGGTAGATGCATCCACCAGGTGGTTTACATTCGAATTTCGGACCGAAAGCATCTCCGCCAAGGTTGAATACTACCCCAGCAGCCAGGTCGTTGACCTTGACGTTTGTCATGTTGAAGTAGAAGAACTGACGATCCGAATACTCGGTCTGCAGATAAGTGGACTTCTTGTCATTAGTTGCAAATACACTGTTTCCCAGGGGGACAGTGTCCGCGACAACATCAGTGCCCGGCCAGTAAATGTAGCGCTTCATTTGAACAACGGCGCTGATCGCGATCATTCTATTGTCGTTCTGCGACCAATAGTACTCGTACCAATGGTTCGCCGACTGAAGGCTGATGATTTGGCGCACAAAGATGGTGGTCGACCAGCTTGGGAGGCCGCCACTTGACTGACCGTAGTGGGCAGTGTACTCCGCACGCCCGCGATAAGGGGAGTCGACATAGACGCCGTCGTCCATGAGCAATTCATTGCTGCTCGTGATCTCCGAAACGAGGGCTTGCCTGTCCTGATCATTCTTACCCGTCGTTTCGCGGTATTCGTGACTCGCCTCGTTGACCACAAACTCTTTCTTTTGGCCGTCGATTGCTGCGGACACGTTGGCGAAGCCATCGAAGCAGATAAAGTCGGTGCGAGCCTGCAGTTTTAACGCCTTGGCGGCTTGCAGGCAAGATCTTTCACCTACTGTATCGGCATTCGCGGCAGTGGCGCTCGCTAGTGTTACGGTCAAAAAAGTGCAGACTAAGACTGCTATAGATTTCACGCTTCTGCGCATCATCATTCCCCAAGAAGAAACGGATTAATGGCTAGTCAATGCGGGCAGGCGATCTAAGAATGTCCCGCTCACTGACACCTCCCCGGTGTCGATCGCCAGTGATCACTGTATTCTTATCGCAGCTGCGCCCGTCAAGGGAAAAAGCAGCGGTTCACCTGCCTGGCCGAGCGTGTTCCAAGCATTCGAATCGCACCGCCCTACGCCACTCGGGACCTAGGTCGCGTCGGCCAGCTGGAGCGGGCAAGCCAGCGGGAACACCATGGGCAGCAGCTGGCAATCCACCGATCGGCGGCCGGGTTCCCCGCCGACGCAGGCCTGCTGGCATAGCTGACTCGGCGGCTTACTTTTACGAGATAGCGTGGATCCGATCCACATTACTGCGATTCCCGGAAAATCTGTCTATCCGCATGCCTCAGAAAACAGCCGCCGTCGGCAGAAGCTACTGATCGTGGGGCGTCCTTCTGGGTGACGGCGCTCGACCATATTGTTCTGTTCTCACTAGCATCGGCGGCGAACTGAGGAGAAGTGTCCTGGGGAAACTGTCGGGGAGTTCCGGGGAACTTGTTGCCCCTTCATGTTCATGCGTTCTGATCGGAACATAAGCTATGGGGAGTACTTGTTGTGAAACGACGCGTATTTCGTAGTTACTTGCGCTGACGGTGACGGGTTTCGTGGTTGAGTCGCTTGTGACGCCTGGAGCGGCATCTGCCTCCAACGGTGACACCGACGGCTCCGCAGTGGTCGTGGTCGGCGGGGTTCGCCGGCATCAACGAACCGACGCCGCGCCTGCAGCAACAACGGCCGCTGCCTGCTCGGACCGGGTCGCTGGAGGAAGCCCGCCGGATCGCCGCCGAACGGGGACAGGTCACGGAAAGCTTTGGCAACGACCCACGCACAGCAAGGACCTCAATGACCGAACCCGTCCTCCTTCTTCGCGAGACCGGAAGCCCCTGGATCGACTACCACCAGTTCATGCTGTTCGACGTCGAATCCACCGAAGCCCGGGCCTCACACCTGCCATCGCAGACAGACGGGACCATCGCTGTCAGCGGCCACGGAGGAGGCAAGTTCTTCACCATGGGTGAGATGACGGATGTCGTGGTCGACTTCGAGCTCTGGACGGCAGAACCCGCGCCACCCACGTCTCCGTTCGAAGATCGGTTCGACGGGGCCTTCACCGTGGATACGGGCCGCGTCGTCCTCGGCTCCGTCACCGGCTCGCCGGCGGACGTCATCATCGACCTTCCCGTCCCCGG
Organism: Amycolatopsis sp. NPDC052450; assembly: GCF_044547565.1. NCBI lineage: Bacteria > Bacillati > Actinomycetota > Actinomycetes > Pseudonocardiales > Pseudonocardiaceae > Amycolatopsis > Amycolatopsis sp. NPDC052450. Next base: position 85,234 of record NZ_JBIUAQ010000015.1, read on the forward strand.
CCCTTTCCAGTTACGCGCGTTCCGCAGCAGCACTCCCACCGCGAACGCCGACTTCCCGGATCTCGACTATCGACACGAGCGATGGCTGCTCCAGACCTGGCCATCCATCGCGCAGACCTAAGCCTGCGCGGCATGCACTACCTGCCCTGCTACTCGTTTTTCGCGATGGTACAGACGTTCGTACGGGACAGCACGCTGATGATGGCAGCCACTCACGGCGCGGAATCTACGAGCAGCCACGAGAGCTTCGCGGCACATCCCCGGCTGGCTTCCGCCTCCTGGTTCTGAGCCAGGCCACCGCACCTAGCTGCGGAGGTTGTAGAGGACGAACTCGGAGATCTTCTTGGCCGCGCCGCAGGGATCGTTCCGCCAGGGACCGGCTTCCGCACGGCCGCGTGTGTTGGCGCCGACGTAGACCAGTGTGGCGTCGTCAACGCCGAGAGCCAGCCTGCACGCCAGAGGTCCCTCGTCCTTCTTGGTCGGGATGTTCTCCTCGATTTCCGTGATCACTGCGGGGTAGCCGTTGATGGTGACTTCTTCCCAGTTTTTCGAGTTGTGGCGGCCCCGAGCGTGATCGCGGTACAGCGTGCTGATGTTGGCCTCCAGCACCGGATGCCACGATGCGGTCACCTCGACCGACCGGCCGAACGCGACAACGCATTCCCCGTCCCTGCCGCGTTGCTTGGTGCCGTTGTCACTGAAGCCGATGCTCTGCAGCTGTTCCACGGTGATCGCCGTGCACGGATCCGCCTTGAACTTGGCGCCGTTCAGCTGTGCGGGGATCGGCGGGACCGACACCGACGGTTCCGGTGGCGGAGGCGGCGGGCTCGTGCCGCAGCCGGCCAGCACCACCAGCCCGCCGACGATCAGCATGGCAAGCCTTTGGGACAGACGTGGCTTCACGAAGGATCGGCTCCCGGTTTGATCCGCCAGCGGCGGGGTTCCCCGACCACCTCGGCACTCGTGCCGACATCCGGGATCTTGGGGAAGGTGGTTTCGATGGCCGTCAGCTCGAGACCGCTCCCGACCAGCGCCCCGATGTTGGTGATCATGCTGGCGAGGAGCGTGTTGCAGTCACGCCAGAACTTCTCGAAGGCCGAGTTGATCGCGTCCACGAAGTCCTTAGCCGACAACACCGCCAACGGCGGGACGACCACGGACCCGAGAACGATTGCGAACTTCCCGCTCAGCTGCGCGAGGTTGGCCGCACAGTTCCCGAGCGCGAGCAACAGGTTCTTGTACGTGTCGATCACCGTAATCGCGACCGTGCTCACCGTTTTGGTCAGGCTCGTGACGGAGGCCTGGCCCTTGTTCAGGCTGTCGACGACCATTCCGGAATACATCGAGTACTGGTCGAACGCATCGCCATGCCACGCGGCATGGAGCGACAGCTTGGCATCATTGACCTTCTCGGCCGCGTCCTTCAGCTTGTTCTGCCTGGCGAACACGTCCGCGAGATCCAGCGTTTTCTGCAGGTCACCGGCGACGAACACGCGGAGCTTGTCGAGCAGCCCGATGATCCCGTGCGCGCCGATCAGGTCCGCGTACTCCCGGATCTTCGCGTCTGCGGCCTCCGGATAGGTCATCGTGGTGAGTTCTGCGGCGGCCTGCCCGGGATCGGGGGTGGTCACTTGATCTCACCCTCCAGCTTCTTCATCCGCTCATACGCTTCCTGATCCAGCTGCTCGTAATGGTTAGCGGCCTTGCCCAAGGCCGCGCTCAGCACAGCCAGCTGGGTCGAGTTCTCGGCCGTGATCCGCTGGATCGTGTTGATGGCCGCGTTGTACCGGTCCACCGTCCCCAGGCCGTTGAGCCCGGGCATCAGGTTCGTCGCCGTCCCCGGCAAACCGAGGTCGTAGGGGCCGAGCGCGACGTTCGCCAGGTCCACAATCGCGAAGTTCTGCAGCAGTCCCGCCGCCTCGGCGATCGTGTCGGCCGCGGCCCACAGCTTCTCGGGATAGACGTGATAGCCCTGACCAGGTCCGGGGTCGAACGGATCCGGAAAGCTCATACCAGCCGCTCCTCATCCCGAACGGCCGCGATGGCCGCCGTATACCGCTGGGCCGCGGTCTCCTCGGCCCGCTGGATGCCCAGCAGCAGCTGACGAGACAGGCTCGCCGCGCTGTAGGCCTTCATCGCGGCCACGTCCACCGCCACATCGACCAGCTCACCCGCACCCGTCACCGTCACCGACCCCAGCTCACCCGGCAACGTCCACGTGACACGATCCCGCGCCGCACCCGTCGCGGCCTGCTCGACCGCGGCCACCGTCGCGTCGATCTCGCGCGCCAGGTGATACAGCTCGTCCTCGTAGCTCACCAGCGATCCCGCCCCTCATCCTCGAGATCGTCGTCCAAGAAGTCGAGCTGATCGAAACTCTCTTCCTCGACCTCTTCGGCATCTCGGCGAACTGCACGAGGCTCGGCTGTCACGCCGGCTCGGGGAGCAGTCGAAGGAACAGAGTCTTCCTGCCGTCCAGGTGCCGATCCGCGGGCGGGATCGGGAACCCATTCCTGGTCCTTGTCCACCACCGCAAGCACCTTGACAACACCGGCTCGTGCGGCCTCACGCCGAGCCGCCGACACGGCCTCCAGGACCGCGGGCCCCAGCCGCTGCGGATGCGTACTCCGGATCACATGATCCGCGATCGTCAAGTCCACCAGCTTGCCCTGACCAGTTACCACCGCCGACGCGATACCGTCAGCCGATCTACCGGTAAACCGGGCCTGCTCCAGTTCAGCATCAAGCTCACCAGCCTGCTGCCGCAGCTTGGCCACATTTAACGACACGCCGGCTCGCCCTCCCCGTCGCCCGACATCTCCCCTGCTGGCCGCCCCATCGGCCAGGCCGCGTTATCTCGTGATCGACACACGAGCGTAACCGGCCGAGCGGCTAGCGTAGTCGAACCTCACACCCGTGTCTCGTCATTCCGCGCACACGGTCGGCAACCCCCAAGTCGGCACCATGACCGACGGGCGCGGGCTCCCGATCCGGCACGGTGGCCGGTGCGGCTCACCGGTGGCCGGGACGGCCACCGATATCCGGCGGGCGACCTTGCGACTGAAGAGCGAAATGCAGGCGTGCGGCGAGGTCTCGCCACCTTCGCCGGAGCAGCGGCGAAACGCTGCGCGCCCGCTTCGCCATTGGCATGGGGACAGCTCGCGGACGCGGCGTCGTGCGAACGGCCGCATCACGTCCAGATTTTGATCATGACGGTATGCTTCCCAAGAGGTGACTACGGATGGTGTCCGACTCGTCGCTCCTTGCGGAAGGCCGCAAGTCGTCGCTACATGCACTAGCTGGGGGTAAATGTGCCGGTTGAGACTGAGGACGATGCGACACGCACCCCCCGGTCGGCCTATTTTCGCGCCTCCGACCTCGGCGCAATCCTGGCGGGAGTGGCATCTGGCGCCGTAGGCGCTTACGCCTACTACAGCGACCTGCTGAGACCACTGGCGCACAGCTTCACCATCTGGATCGTACTGGTTGTAGCGGTAACCGCCGGCGCACCTCGTCGACGCGCGATGATTCGGGCGGTTGGAGCGCTGATCGCGGCCGTTCTTGCCTTCTACTGGGGCAAGGCCCTGGTTTACGGCATCAAATATGCGGGCATGCCGTACCAGATCGACGTGTCGACGACAGTGCTGTGGTGCGCGCTGGCGATCGCCGGCGGCCTGCTCGCCGGGTTCCTGCTCAGTGCGATCGGGCGAACCGATATCCGCGGCACAGTGGCGACCGCGGCGGTAGTCGGAGTGCTGGCCGCTGACGTTGTCAGGCAGTCCGGCCGCTCAGGTATCGGCGTCCTGCTTTTCGCGACGGTAGTCGCGATCGGCTTCGTGGGCTTTCGAGGGATTCGCTCGGTGCGCCAAGGCATCCAGGTTGCAGCCTACGCAATCCCCTTGGGAGGTCTCGGCTTCCTGGTCGTGTCGGCACCGGACATCCTCGAGGAAGTCCTGATCAGACTGCAGCATTAGCTCCTACCGCCTCAGGAAGCACCTCGTCGACGACCGGTAAGGCCGTCGCGAAGCCCAGCCTCTCGTCGCGATTCGACACCTTTGATCCCTGCACCGCCGAGAAACCTCCGCTCAGCGGATCCAGGTTAGAGGAATTCGTAGCTATCCGCTACAAACACTCACCATTCATAAGAACATGATAAATAGTTTCCCGTGACCCCGATCACACTCGTTCGGTGGTGTTCGCGCATGTTGATCTAGTGGCAAGGTTAATTGAGCGCAATTATTAGCGTGAAGCGGTTCTACTGGGGAGGGCTTCCAATGCAAGGCACGTCTGCATTCTAACCGTACCGCAGCTCATACTCAAGCTCAGCTAGCAGCAACAAAAGTGAGCCTGTTCAAGCTGCCGCAATTACGACAGCCTTCTCCTCGGCTCTTTGAACCACCAATAGCCCTTGGTTTCTTCCTTTTTCACCATGTTCATACGCCTACGGCGGAACGTGGAAGAACTGTCAGGGGTGCGCTATGCGTTCAATTTCGAGGGTTGCATCCAATTGAGGTATGTCGAGAGGGTTGAAATGAAGCGCGTATCGAAGATGTTCACCGTTGGCGTGGCGACGCTTGCGTTCGCGTCGCTGTGCGGCACCTCCGCTTCGGCGGCCACCGTGAGCGATGACTCAACGGGACGCTACTGCGCCTGGGTGGTCGGACCGGCCCAGAACGGCGACGTGTCGCCCGTCCTGGCGAAGTCGTGCTCCGAGGTATCACCTGCCGCGGCCGCTGCCGGACTCACGTCCCAGGGTGACGGGCACGCCATCTCGGCGATCGCCGAGGCCACTCCCCTGATGTACTGGTACTCGAACGGGAACTACAACCGCAATGCCGCAGGCAGCATGACCACGATCTACGGAAGCGCAGGACCGTGCGACTCGGCCGGCTACCGCGTCGAACCCGACTCCTACTGGAAGGCGAACATGTCGTCGATTCTCGGCGACAACAACTGCAGATACGCACACGTCACCAACCGCGCACTGAACTCGGCACATGACTTCAACATCGACTTCGGTGCCGAAGGCGCCTATCTGGGTGGCTGGGACAACAACGTCGGACTGACCAAGGCGCACGCCTAAGAATTCGGTTCGACTGCCTCTATCTGTCCGTATTTTCCAGGCAGATAGAGGCAGTCTTCCGGCCAGTGAACACCCGAGCTCCTGGAGGCCACTGCCGAGGTATCGGCACCAACGACACACGCGGCAACGTCAACCAGTTGACCGGCCCGATTCGGACGAGCAGGCCATCGACGTCCGCGGAGGCCGAGTTCGTAGCGGCTTAGAATTCATCAACGGCGCCTCCCACGCCCTCCAACTAACCCAGCCGATCGCGGTGGCATCGTCCAGTCAGACCAGAAATCGCTTAGCTGAGCTGATGCGCACGCTCTTCGGAGCAACGACATCCGCCCGGGGGCACAAGAGGACGTTGGCAGTGCGCGTAACGGGTTGATGTGCAGGGGCGGCTTCGCGTGGTGCAGTCACGATGGCTGGCGACAGTTGGGGCCTGCCGACGTCGATGCCGAGGTGTGTTTGAGCCTGATCTGGGATCTCTCGCCCCCTGCGGCCTTCGTGTCGGAGCGGGCTACTGATGCGGAGGCTCATCGAGAATGGCCTCGTCCGAGCCGGCGGGATCGGCGAAGTTCTGGTTACGCGGCAGGCACTCCGGCAGCGGCTAGAGAGCTGTCACCCTCGGAGGGCGCCTCAACTCGACAGCCTTCTTTCTCGTCCATGTGCGCCGCGCCCTCCTACTTCGCGACACTCGAACGTCACCTGGACTTTGACGCTGAGCCCAGTGTCGGGCACGGCGACCGGGATGGCCAACGTAGATCAAGTGCGGTCTCGACGTGCCCGCCTGGACGCCACCGACGACAACGACTGGCGCCACATCGTCCAAGTAGGCGTCAACCGGCTGGGAGATCACGTGCCATTCGTCGGCGCAGCCCTGTGGCATAGGCTCGGTCGTTCGCGCGTTCGTATGCCACGATCGCCGCTTGCCAATGACTGCGGGCTCGCGTCAGGTCTCCTTGGTCCCTAGCTGTCTTGCCGAGTTGTTCCAGAGCGCGTGCCTCGCGGCGGTGATCGCCGATCTCGCGACTGATAGCCAACGCTTCGAGGTAGTGGGGGCGAGCTTGGTCGTGGTGCTTCTGGCGGCGTGCCATTGTGCCCAGGTTGTGTGCGATGTCGGCTTCACCGTGCCGTTTGCCGAGGCTGCGGTAGAGAGCGAGCGCGTCGTCGTAGTGGACACGGGCGGTGCCATAGTCACCTTGCAGGCGCAGTATCGAGCCGAGGTGGTGCAGCGCGCGGGCTTCGCCGCGGTGGTCGTCGAGCGTGCGGTACACGAGCAGGGCTGTGTGGTAGTGAGTGCGGGCTGTGTCGAAGTCGCGCTGGTGGCGAGCGGCTCTGCCCAGACCGAGAAGGGCGGTTGCCTCGCCGGGTCGATCCTTCAGTTGCTGGGCCGCGTGGAGCGCGAGTTGATAGACGGTGCGCCAAACCTCCCAGTCGCGTTGGAAGAGCAGATACCCGCTGAGCGCAAAAGCCAACTGCGTGACCTGCTCATATCGACCTGACTCGTGAGCCAAAGTGATGGCGTCAACAACATTCGTCCGTTCCGCCCGGAACCAGGCGCGGGCCTCCGGAAGGGCCTCGGGCGACGGCACGAGTTCCTCGTCGACCAACCGCATGGCGTCAACGTAGTAGTCCAGTAGGCGGACCACAGCGGCCTCGCACGCATCGCCGGACTCGTCGACGGCCGCACAGTGCTCCGCGTAGAGCCGTAGCAAGTCGTGGAACCGGAACCAGCCGCGAGGCTCGCCCTGCTCGATCATGTGCGCTCTGCGCAACCTACCCAGTATCTTCGCGGTGTCCCGTTGCGCCAGATCGGCCAATGCAGCCGCAGCTTCGACACTGATCTGCGGCCCCCGGTTCAGCGACAATAGGCGGAACAGTCGAGCGTCGTCGCGCTCCAGGCGGGCGTATGACAACTCGAACGCTGCGTGCACAGCGAGATCGCGGTCATAGCTGAGTTCGTTGAGTCGAGTGGTCGAGGACCTCAGCGCTGCCGCCATCTCACTGATCGGCTGGTCCGGGTCGCTGACCAGGATCGCGGCGACAATGCTCAACGCCAGCGGCAGATAGCCACAGAATTCGGCGACCTCGCCGGCCGCTTCGGGTTCCTCCATGACCCGGAGGTCCGCCGGATTCGCCGTGCGCACGGCCGTGTCCAGCATCGCCACCGCTTCCGTCCCGGGCAGGACGTCGAGATCGACCTTTCTGGCCCCGTGCAGGTCACCGAGCGTGTGCCTGCTGGTCACCAGTACACGGTGAGGGGAACTCGGCACCAGCGGCCGAACCTGGTCGGCAGACGACGCGTTGTCCACCAGGACGAGCACCCGGGCCTTCCGCCCCGCGAGCTGGGACCGGTATAGCACCTCACGCGCCGACAACGCAGGTGGGATGTGCTCGCCCGCAACACCGAGAGCCTGCAGGAGCATCGACAACGCCTCACCGGGATCGAGCCGGTTGCCCGCCGAGTAGCCCTGCATGTCGACGAACAGCACACCTCCAGGGAACCACCCTGCGCTGACGGCATCGTGTGCCGACTTGACCGCGAGCGTGGTCTTGCCGACCCCAGCGAGGCCGGCTACCGAAGACACTACGACCGGGGCGCCTTCCGGCGACGGCCGCAGAACATCCGCTATCCGGGCGAGATCCGCCGTCCGGCCGGTGAAGTCCGCGTTGGCTGGCGGAAGTCCGGCCAACGCGGTAGGCACCGCCCCGGCGACGTAGACATTCCGCGCTTGTAGCGCGAAGCCAGGGACTTCTCCACCGATCTCGTTGTTCGACTCCACCATGCACTACTTTCTACCGCCAACCTGCGGGGCCGATGCGGGAACCAGCGCCGACGGTTCCTCGGACACGTCCGTAATCTGCACGGCGCATATTTCCGCCAACGACTTGGAACTGCAGGCGGAGACGCGTTCCTCGACATCGAAGACGAGCCCAGCGTGATCAACGACGTAATCTGCCGCAGTCTGCTCACGGAACCAGGAAGCTACTCAACGGTTGCCGCCTGACGCCGCGCAACACCGTACCGATGCCGTCACCATGCCGGACACTTCGTACGCCTAGGATTATTGACACTGCGCCAATCCGAGATGGCGCGGCATGACCTAGCGGAAGGCACTTTCGATGGCACAAAAGGTATCCGTCCAGATCGTCGACGACATCGACGGTGGCGAAGCCACCCAGACCGTGCCCTTCGCGCTCGACGGCGTCACCTACGAGATCGATCTCTCCGATGACAACGCCGGCGCCCTGCGCGAAGAGCTCGAGCGCTTCATCGACGCCAGCAGGCGAGTCGGCGGACGCAAGGTGAAGGTCGCAACCGGACAGTCCACCGTGGCCGGTGGTACGGCGAAGCCCACCGACCGCGAACGCAACCAGCAGGTCCGCGCCTGGGCGTCGGCCAACGGCTACGCGATCGCCGAACGCGGCCGCATTCCCAACGAGATCTACGAAGCGTTCGACAACGCCGAGTCGGCCCCCGCCGAACCCGTCGCCGAACAGGCCCCCGTCAAGCGCAAGCGTGCACCTCGCAAGAAGTCCTGAACCACGCGGTCGCGCCCTTGACGTCCCTTCTCCGATTCACCCGGACAAAGCCTCAAGGGCGCACAAACCGTTGCAAAAATTGACGCGCCGTGCATATAGCATCGGACAGATTCGGCTCTCTCTTGGACGTGGCGCGCACGGCATGCCCCTATGGCCGCAGATGGCCCCACTGCCGCCGCCCAGCGAACCAGTTCTGACGCGGGAACGGCGGCCCGGCCACCTCCGACCAGCAACCCTCGTCGAGGCTTCCGGATCTCTCGTCGGGCCAACGCGAAGCCATACAGCGACTCCGCACCGACCGGTTGCGTTATCTACCCCGCGACCGCGCCGCGGTGATTCATGGGCTCGGCTGCTGGAGTGGCGATCAAATCGACGCCGAGTGGCGTGCACCAATGCAGGACGGCTTTGCCGTCGCGATGGGTGGTGATCAGCCGGGCGTCACGCAGAGTCCTGGCTTGCATCGATGCCGCGGGCACGGAGACGTGCAGAGTGCGCGCGAGTTCGGTCGTGGTGTGCGGCTTCGTCAAAGCACGCAAGATGTCCGCTCGCGTGCCGCCCAGCAGTGCTGCGAGAGGATCGCCGACCGTGTCGGCATCGTGCAAGGGAAGCGGCGTGACGGCCGGGGTAAATGACCAGCGCCGGTCCTGCAGGCTGCGGCGCCACTAGAACCCGGCCAGCCCACAGCAGTGACGGCAGGAGCACCACGCCTTCGCCGCGCAACGTCACTTCCCTGTCGACGTCGGCCGAATCGATCTCCAGGCTCATGTCACGCCACCGCAACCCAGCGGACAGACTGGTGAAGGTGCGCTCGAGTCCATGCCGGGCAAGGAAATGCGCGCGCCAGGCGGCTTCGGCGTAGAAGGCGACCTGGAGCCGTGGCCACTCCGCGGCCAAAATATGCCTATGCGCTTCCCTTACGGCGTGCTCGAGAATGCGCCAGGCGTGGCGATCCTGTGCGGCAAGCTGCCGAATCCAGGCGGTCCGCGGCCGGTCGACCGCACAGATCCGTCGTAACTCCGCCTCGACGACCGCTCGGTCGGTAGCGAGAACCTGAGACAAGCCATCCTCCAGCCCGGCACTCGGCGGGTCGAGGAACAGCGGTCCGATACCGGTCGGAGACAACAACTGCAGTAGCGGCTCGGCCCGCACGGGCAGACCACGTGCCGTCCGTCTTCGCCAGCCACCGAAGACGTGGCGATGGTCGCGGCGCTGCAACGTCATCAGCGCAAGGACCAGTTCCATCAGCGGAGCCGGAGTGTCCGCCACGGTGACCTTCAGCAGGGCACTCCGTCGCCGACGAAACATCAATGCGGAACCCGGGCTCTCATCGTGCGCGTAATGCCGGTTCGAGAGCTCGCCACAGTGATCATCATCGGCGAGGCGCCCGGCGCGATGCAGTCCAGTCACTTCCTCGCTACGCCTCGGAATGCGTGCCAGCGCCCGGGGCTGTGTGGAGCAGGGTCACCAGTTGTCTTTGAGGATGGTGCCTGCCGTGGTGCGCGCCGCACGCAGCCGAAGCCTTAGCCCGCGGCGCTGGCCGATCTTCTTGATCAGTTTCGTGTAGACCCTCTCGACCTGCCAGGTCAGCTCGCCGGAGAAGCCGTTGCGGACCCTCATATAGCCCAGAAGGTCGGCGGCTAATCGGGCCGCCTGCTCCAGGTCGCCACCGCAGCGTTCCCACTCGATCCGTGCCAGGCGAAGTTCAACGACCGGCTCGAGGTCGTAGTCGTTGACGAGGCCACCAGTCTCGGCTGTGACCAGGTCGACGTACTCGTTCGCCTTGGTGATGTCCCCGGACTCGCCGAGGACGTGGGCGTAGTCGATGACCACGGCCCGTGTCCACCGGTTGTCGAGATCCAGTTCGTCGTATCCGGACAGGACGTCTTCGCACACCTCGAGGCAGTCGTCTATTGCGCCTGCTCGCCTCAGCCATCCGGCCCGCTTGATTTTCAACTGAACGACGTGGTGGTCGTTCTCGGCCACGAGCAGGGAAGCGTCGGCGATCAGATCTTCGAGGAGCGCGGATGCGCGTTCCGGGCGGCCGGCTCCGCCCATCCCGTCCGCGGCATGTGCCTGTTCCACGATCGAGTCCAGCCGCCGGACTACGTCTCCCGCGGGATCAGGAACCCATGACAGCCTCTCTGTCCGGGCCGGCGGGACCGGGGTCCCGCGCTCCACGTGGTCTTCGACGCTTGACTGTGGTTCTTCCGGCACGAAGGTACCGACGGCGGGGTTCCGCCCGATCAGGACCGGCCGGATGCCGCCGGTCGCCTTGCGGCAGGGCGCCGGCAGTCCACGACGGGTGAGCCGGGTCTGCAGCCGGTTGCAGACGTACTCCGCGTCGAGGAGGTCAGGGCCTCCGGGCGCGCCGTGACGTAGCAGCTCGATCAGCTCGCCGGTGAAGGCGGTGTACCGGGCACCGACGGGTGCGTCGGCACGGGTGTGGGCTGGTGTCGCGGCGAGCACAAAGGTCCGTTCCGGTTCGGGCAGTTGCTGAATGAGGTCTTCCTGAGGTTCCCTTCCGAGCGCCGCGCGGCCCGCGTAGCAGCAGTCCAGGATCAGGATCCGTTGCCGTGCGGGCGAAGCGTCGATCTCCGCGAGCAACGCCGCACACGGCATGGCCGTCCAGGCCAGGAGATCCGGTGACGTCCCAGGCAGGCTCAAGTACAGCTCGCCAGCGTGATCGAGGTGGCCGTGGCCCGCGTAGTACACGACGAGGAGATCGGTCGCGGTGGCACAGGCCTGCCGCACCGCGCCGCCGACCTCGGCCAGTTCCTTGTCGATCACCGACGTGATCCTGCTCGAGGCCAGGAAACCGTGCCCTTCGAGCGAGAGCTCGAAGGCGAGGTCGTGAATGTTCGTGCGGATCGAGGGCACGTTGAGAAGCTCGTGGTCGGCGAAGCGGCTACTCCCGACCAGCACAGCCGAGGACGCGGCGGCATGTGGGACGCTCATGCCCTGTCTTCGGGGTGCACGACCGTCGACACCACGTCGGCGAGCTGATCTCCGGTCAGGTTCTCTGTTTCGACCTCGACGGTCCGGCCGTCGGGACCGGTGACCTTGATGCGCAGCTTGGGGCGACGGGCGACGAGCCAGTCCGCCATGAGCTTGACGAACAACGTGGCGGTTCCGCCGGCCCCGAAGACCACGACCAGCACGTCGGAGACGCCACCGAGCTTTCCCGGCTCCGGAGGCGGCGCCGGTGTGCGTACCGATCCGCGGAAACCGGGAGCAGTCCGGAACCAGTCATGGAGGAACCGCCGTTCGGTGTCGAGCTGAACTCCGTCGAGAATCGTGATCTCCGCCGCCTGCTCCATCGTCGAACTCCCGCCGCAGTGCGTTTCCAGTCAACTCCGGAGGGTAGCGCGTCTCGCCTTAAGTGAGCTGGCTTAGTGGAGTGAAGCGGCTCGCCGGCGCGGCTTCGTACAGCGCCGAGCATCGGTGGGAGTGGGCATCTTCGGCGTCGAGGATCAGCCCCCATCCACGCCCGTCGCCGGACTCGCCGTGGCTCAAACCGGTTTCTCCTAGGGCCTCGTCCCTACTCTTGCCTGATGACCTTCACAGCTCTTCATCGGGCGGTCGGGGCCGACCCCGGACCGCTGAGCGACGATCTCCTCAACCGAGCTGTGGCCTCGGGTGTCACTGAGTCGAGTGACCTCGACTGGAAGTCCGAACTGCCGCCGGCGAAGGGACTGGCGCAGACCGACTTCCCCAAAGACGTTGCGGCGATGGCCAACAGCGGTGGCGGTGTGATCGTGTTCGGCGTGCGCGAGTCGCAGAAGGCCGCGGTCAGCCGGGTTGACGTGGGTGCTTTCGACGAGACCTACGAGCGTTCGCTGCGTAGCGTGGCGATCACCGCGATTTCTCCGCCGGTCTTCGGTCTAAACGTGCACAGCCTTGGCTCTGAGGGCGAACGGGCTGTGATCGTCGAGGTCCCTGCGAGCGTCGACGGGCCACATCTGATCTACAAGAACGAGTACTTCGGTGCGCCGGTACGCAACGACTCCGACACCGTGTGGATGAAGGAGCGTCAGATCGAGGCCATGTACCGAGCTCGCTTTGACGAGCGCCGGCACGCGACTGAGGCGCTAGACGCCCTATTCGCTGACGCTGCTACCGGCCGCAACAGCAAGACTCGTGCATGGCTCATCGCGGTTGCGCACCCGCGCGTCCCAACTCTCCGGATGCGCCTCACTCGAGACGACGCTCGGCAGGTTCTGTCAAAGACTGAGGGTTTGGCCTTGGTGTATGCAGCGAGAAGTGGGACTCATCCACTGGAGAGCGTGGACCGACTCAACCCTCGCCCCGGTCTGCGCCGATGGGTCGCAGTGAACACGGCGACGGAAGGTCGTTCTGCCTGGAAGGAGTCGTGGATCAGCATCCACCACGACGGCTCGGTTACTCTCGCAGCCGCCGTCGGCGGGCACCCGGCACGTAGCGGCGAATCGCTCGAAGGCCGACAGATCAGATCGACCGCGATCGAGTGCGCGATCGCAGACCTGATGGCTCTCATCCGCACGACCGCGGAAGCGACGAGCGACACCGAGTATGACATTCGGGTCGGGATCGATTGGAGAGGCGACACGCCGCTCACGATCCTGACCACGGACAACACGGGCTTTGACTACGACGGTGTGTCGATTCCTCTTCACCGGTACACGCCCGTCGAGATGACTGTGAACGCGCTGGAGTCCTCGGAGGACTTCTACTGGCACGTGCACGACCTCGCCGAGGACTGTCTGAACCAAGGTGGCATCTCGAACGTACAGATGATTCACCCGCCTGCACACGACGACCAGACATCCAGCCAGGCATAATGCCCAGCCGCCCGACAGCGCGTCATTCACGCGACCGGAGCTCCCCGCGGACAGTCGACATCAAGCGCGGACAGCTTTCTCGGCCGATTCGCCCTGTCGGGTCTGTCCCCGCGAACGCAGGCTATGCGGCATGACATTGCAACCCCGTCCCCGGAGGGGAGTATGCCTGCGCTGCCGGTAGCAGCCCGGCTACCCGCGATCCCCGTGCCCCGTTTGCCGTGGCGATCAACCGCGAGGTCCGCGGTTCCGATGGGCGCCGACATCACCCGTTTGGGTCGGCGGGCTGCGAATCACTTGTCGGCTGTCCGATCGGCCTCAGTAGCGTGGCGATGTGGCCGGCAGGCGATGTGGGCGTGGATGAGGGGGCGGTATGGCTCGGGTGGTCTGCGTGCATGGCATAGCGCAGCAGGTGCGGGGTGAACAGTCGCTACTGCGGGATTGGTGGCCGGCGATGGCCGACGGGATGACCCGCGCTGGCAGTGAACCGGTGCCGGTTGGTGATGTGGCGATGGCGTTCTACGGTGACCTGTTCCGCCCCGCCGGAACGTTACTGGCTGTCGGCGATCCCCTCTACAGTGCCAAGGACGTCGAGCCCGGTATCGAGCAAGATCTGCTGCTTACCTGGTGGCGCGAGGCCGCCGCGGTCGACGAAGCCGTAGCCGGGCCAGGCGCGGACACCTTGATGCGAATTCCCGGATCGGCACAGGCGGCTCTGCGTCAGCTGTCGCGATCGAAGTTCTTCGCCGGTGTCGCGCTGCGGGCGTTGGTGTTCGATCTCAAGCAAGTCAGCCGCTACCTGCAGGAGACCGATCGTCGGCGTGCCGCGCGAGCTCGGGTCGCGGCACGGATCACGCCGGATACCCGGGTGGTAGTCGCGCATTCGCTGGGGTCGGTCGTGGCATACGAAGCGCTGTGCGCGATGCCTGATCACCCGGTGCGGGCATTGGTGACGCTCGGGTCGCCGTTGGGGATCTCGAACCTGATCTTCGAGCGACTGGAGCCCCCGCCGCAGCAGGGACTCGGAAGCTGGCCGGGTCCGGATGCTCTGGTGTGGACCAACGTGGCGGATCGGGGCGACGTGGTGGCATTGCAGAAAGATCTGCGTGTCCGGTTCGGTGACCAGGTGCGCAACGCGATCGTTCACAACGGCGCGCACGCGCACGACGCCACGGCGTACCTGACCGAGAAGCTCACCGGCAGCGCGATCACAGGCGGTCTTGGTGACCGGTGACAATGATGGCGATGGTCGGCGGTTCCTGATCGCGACCGCGGTAGCGCACTACCGCAACGCACCGCAGTGGGATCGCCCCGGCCTGGTCGAGGCGCGCAAGGAGATCATCGATCTGTTCACCGGCTCCTTGGGCTACTCGCATGTCAGCGATCTGGGGCTGGACCCGACCAGGGATCAGTTGACCAGCCAATTGCGGGCCTTCTGCCGCTCATCGGAGCGGCAGCCCAGCGACATGATCGCGGTGTACATCGCCGGGCACGGTGAGGTGCTCGACGACAGCGGAGACCACGTGCTGCTGACAGCGGACACCGAACCCGAGGATGTTGACGACGCTCTGCCCACGGTTGAGCTGGCCCGCAAGATGCTGCTGGGCACGCCCGCGCGGCGGGTGCTGCTGATGCTGGACGCCTGCTACTCCGGTAAGGGCGGCAACGACCTGGCCGGCGCCGCGCTCACACGCATGACACAGCACTGGGGCCAACGCGGCGGCAGCGGCCTGGTCGTGATCACCTCGGCCCAGCCCGCAGAACAGGCACAGACCGGCGCATTTCCCCGGCTGCTTCGACAGGCGGTGGAAAGCTTGCCGACCGCGGGCTACGCCCCCGCGGCGCTGGCAATCGATGCTGTGGTTCAGGCGATGAACGACAATCCGCAACGGCCGGGGTTTCAGACCATCAGCGCCACACTCGCGTTGCTGGACGGTGCGGTCCCGCCGTTTCTGCCCAATCCACGCCACGACCCGCACATGAGCGAGGTGGATCTGGCCATCCAGCAGGCCAGCCAATGGGACGCTGAGGCCGAGCGGCGTGACCTCGAGTTCCGCACCCGGCTGCTGGTACGGGCGATGGGCGGCCACAATCCTGCCCAGGGATGGTGGTTCTCCGGGCGCCGTGCCGCTCTGACCGATATCACCAGCTGGCTGAACCACCACGATCCCGACCGGCCGCTGCTGGCGGTGACCGCGGCCCCAGGATCGGGCAAGACAGCTGTCCTGGGCCTCATCGCGGCCCTGACCCATCCTGAGCGGCGGCTCACCGTGCCGCTGCACAGTCTTGGTGTGCCCGATACGGCCATTCCTGGACCGAACACCGTCGATGTTGTCATCTACGCCCAGAACCTCACTACCCAGCAGGTGCTGCACGGTATCGCGGCGGCTGCTCGTCTGCGCGCGGAGAAACCCGGGGAACTTCTGGACCAGCTCGCCGGGCGTACGGCACCCCTGACTGTGCTGGTCGACGCCCTCGACGAGGCTGCCGACCCTGGCGAGCTCACCCGTCGTGTGCTGTGCCCGCTGGCCGAGCACGCTCAAGGCCGCCTGCGTCTGTTGGTCGGGACCCGCCCGCATCTGCTGGACGCCCTCGGCCTGGGGCGCGAGGACTGTATCGACCTGGATGCCCCTCGGTACGCCGACCTGGACGCGCTGACCGCCTACGCGGCCCGCGGTCTGCTCGACGCCGCCCCCGATAGTCCCTATCGGCAGCAGAAGCCCGGAACCATCCGCGCCGTCGCTCGGGCTGTCGCTGCGGCGTCCGAGCCCTCGTTCCTGGTCGCCCGCATCACCAGCAGTACTTTGGCCGCTGATCCAGCTGTCCCCGACCCGCGTGACCCCAGCTGGCGGCTGGCACTGCCCCGCATGCCCGGCGACGCGATGCGCCGCGACCTGCGGGCTCGGTTGGGTGCGCAGGCCGAACGGGCACGGGATCTGTTGCGCCCGTTGGCGTTCGCCGAAGGCCAAGGACTGCCCTGGGAAGACATCTGGGCCCCGCTCGCCTCCCACATCGCCGCGGTGACCTACACCGACGACGACCTGCTCTGGCTGCGTCATCACGCCGGCTCGTACGTCATCGAGGCCACCGAATCAGGCCGCTCGGCCTACCGCCTCTACCACCAGGCCTTGGCCGAGCACCTGCGCGACGGCACGCACCACACCGAGATCCACCGCGCGTTCAGCCATCTGCTGCTGTCCCGGGTCCCGCGCAACTCCGATGGCACACGGGACTGGGCCCGCGCTCACCCCTACATCCGGCGGCACTTGGCGACCCACGCCGCCCGGTGCGGCCTGCTGGACGAGATCATCACCGACACCGACTACCTGGTGCACGCCGAGCCCGACGAGCTACTGACCACATTGCACAGCGTGACCGCGGCCGACGCTCACCTCACACGGGCGATCTACCGCGCGTCCGCTGGCCTGCATCGCCATCTCAGCCCGGCCCGCCGGCGTCAGGTCTTGGCCACGGACGCAGCACGGTTCGCTGCACCCCGCCAGCATCGCGCGCTCGCCGAGCCCCTGGATTGGAAACCCCGTTGGGCCACCGGACAACAAACCAGCCCAGCCTTGCGTGCCACCCTGACCGGCCACGAGGAGGCGGTGCACACGGTGGCGTGCACGACCATCGACGGCGAGCCAGTCGCTGTCACCGCCGGCGGTGACGGGACGGTGCGGGTGTGGGATCTGGCCACCGCCACGGCTCGTGCCACCCTGACCGGCCACACCCGGCGGGTGGCGGCGGTGGCGTGCACGACCATCGATGGCCGGCCAGTCGCCGTCACCGCCGGCGACGAGATCACGGTGCGGGTGTGGGATCTGGACACCGCCACGGTCCGTGCCACCCTGACCGGCCACGTCGGGCCGGTGGCCGCGGTGGCGTGCACGGCAGTTGACGGCCAACCAATCGCCGTCACTGTCGGCCGCGAGGAGGAGACGGTGTTGGTGTGGGATCTGGCCACCGCCACGGTCCGTGCCACCTTGACCGGCCACAAGGGAACTGTGGACGCGGTGGCGTGCACGGCCATCGACGGCTGCCCTGTTGCCGTCACCGTCAGCACTGTCGACAAGACGTTGAGGGTGTGGGATCTGGCCACCGGCACAGTCCGTGCCGTCCTGACCGGCGATAAAAGCCGGATGGCTGAGGTGGCATGCACAACCGTCGACAGTCGGCCGGTCGCTGTCACCGCCGTCGACAAGACTTTGTGGGTGTGGGATCTGACCACCGCCGCGGTCGTTGCCACCTTCACCAGTCAAAGAGGAACCTTGCAGGCCGTGGCGTGCACGACTATCGACGGCACACCGGTCGCCGTCACCGCCGGCCGCTACGACCACGCGGTGCGGGTATGGGATCTGGCGACTCGCACGGTCCGTGCCACCTTGACCGGCCACAACGGGAAGGTCAACGCGCTGGCGTGCACGACCATCGACGGGCAGCCAATCGTTGTCACCGTTGGTGGTGACGACCGGGCCGTGCGGCTTTGGGACGTCGCTTTTGCGTACGGACAGCAAATGTCGGACGCCGGCCACTCTGCCGATATAACCGGGGCGGCGTGCACGATCGTTGATGGCCGGTCGGTCGTCATCACCGCCGACGATCACGGGACTGTGCGGGTATGGGATCTGGCCACCGGCACGGCTCGCGGCACCCTGACCGGCCACAAGGGGGGATGGGCGGTGTGGGTGGGCTGCACGACGATCGGTAGCCGGCCGGTGGCCGTCACAGCCGGGCGCTACGACCGGACGCTGCGGGTGTGGGATCTCGCCGCCGGCACGGTCCGTGCCATCCCGACCGGTCACAACAAGGCGGTGGACGCGGTGGCGTGTACCACCCTCAACGGCCAGCCGGTCGCCGTCACAGTCGGCCTTGGCCGGGCAGTCCGGGTGTCGAACCTGACTACCGGCGCGTCTCGTGCCGTCCTGAGCGACGACGTGGCGGCAGTGGCGTGCGCGACCTTCGACGGCGAGTCGGTTGTTGTCACCGCAGGTGGTGACGGGACGGTGCGGGTGTGGGACCTGGCCACCGGTACGGCTCGCGCAACCCTGACCGGCCACGACGGGCCGGTGGCGGCGGTGGCGTGCGCGACCTTCGACGGCGAGTCGGTTGTTGTCACCGCAGGTGGTGACGGGACGGTGCGGGTGTGGGACCTGGCCACCGGTACGGCTCG
>NZ_JBIUAQ010000015.1:103928-188684 GCF_044547565.1 Amycolatopsis sp. NPDC052450
CGCAACCCTGACCGGCCACGACGGGCCGGTGGCGGCGGTGGCGTGCGCGACCTTCGACGGTCAGCCCGCCGTCGTCACGGCCGGTGGTGACGACCACACGGTGCGAGTGTGGAACTTGACCACCAGCTCCGAACTCGCCGTACTCGACTACGACGGGAGAAAGGCAGGTCCGCTTTGCATCGGACCTGGACAAGAAATCGTCGTAGGAATCGGGTGGGATCTCGTGGTCATCGAAACGCGACCAAACAGCCAAATCTGAGCAAATCAACCTCCGACAACTCAACGCTCACTCCTCGGCATGCCCGTGCGTTCACGGGTGCGACCGATAAGCGGCATGAGCGGATGTCGCAGGTCGGTCTACCAGTCACGGATGGATTCGAGACCATTGATGAGGTGTTCGCCTGCCCAGGCGAGATCGCGACCGAGTCCCTCCTCGGCGGTCTTCACGATGCCGGCTAGCGCGTCGAAGAGTTCTTCACGTTCCCCTGTTTCGATGAAGGAATTCCGACGATCCATGTGGTTGAAGGCCTCGCCGTACTCGCGCCCGAGCGAGAACAGCCTCGACAGCTGATCGGCCGTCTCCGGGGCGCGGAGCTCGGCCAGCACGGCACGTCGCGTGGCCTTGTACTGGGCGACGGCTTTCTTGAAGCGAGCGGTACTGATGTGCTCGCGCCCATCCCAGTCACGCAGCGGGTTGTCCCGGTTCTCCGCGACCCAGTCCGGCTTTCGTGGCGAGTGGATGTCCACGTCAGTTCCGTTGGGGATCTCCGTGCGCCAGGTCGCTCGCATGGCGGTGGCGTATTCGGCCGGCACGCTGGACAGGGACAGCGTCTCAAGGTGCGGAACATGCTCCGGTGTGAGCCGGTCCATGCTGGTCATGCCGAAGAGGTCCGAAATGGAGAGCCGCTGAAGCTCGGTGAGCCGGTTGAGGCTCTCGGCATTGGTCAGCGTGCCGAGTTTTCCGCGCAGGGTCAGCCGTTTCAGGCCGGGATAGGCAGCGACCAGACCGGAGCAGTCGAAGGTGTCCGCGACGGTGATCGTCACGTCGTAGACCTCCCCATCGAGGGCTGGGCGACCGTCGACCTCATGGAGGAAATACTCGTCGCTGAATGTTCGGGCGCCCGGGTCTACCCAGGAGTCGTGATTGCCGCCATCCCAGGAGCGCTGCAACGCCAGTTGCAATCCGAGCCGCCACTCCGAGCCGTAGCTGTTGGAGCCTTCGGTTCGCAGCAGCGGCCGGTTGCCGATCACCTTGTGGCTACGCGGAAGAACCCAGTTGAAATGGCAATGAGACAGCTTGCCTTCCCAGCTGTGATGGGTCAGCCGCAAGGGTCTGAGATCGCCCAGGTCCAGCAGCGATGTCGGCTCTGGGCCCGACCAGTCCAGATCCAGCACATCCACCTTCTTCCAGTCCCCGTCGATGCCGGTGATCTGACCGGCAGTCCACGCCCCAAGCGGATCGGAGTACGCCGCGACAACGTCACCGACCACGACGGGCCGCGGCGGCGAGGAGAGCGATCTAGCAGCCATGCGAAGAACCTACCGATCCGCAAGCTGCTCGCGACCTCGGCACAACCCCGACACCGGCGCGCCCGCAGTGGCCAGTGCCACCGCTCATCGGCATGTCCGTGCGTTCACGGCAACGACCGATAAGCGGCACGAGAGCGCCTTCGGGTCGCGACTTGGCCGCTAATCAGCAAGTGCGGGTTGAGCCGGGCCCCGGTTGGTGCCGACTGTAACTAGTTGACTGGCGCCAGAGATCTAACGGGTCAGGATCGGCTGGCCGTCATCTGGAGGTGCGTTGTGGATGAGGAGATCCCGCTCGTAGAGGTGCTGAGGGCCCGGCAGTCGAGTCCGATCGGGCCATTGGTTGCGAGACCTGACGTGTTGCCGATGGAGCAACTGGATCCACCGATGTTCGAAAGGCTGGTCGCTGAGGTCGCGATGCGGGTTGACGGCCATCGGGTGCGCGTCCACGCACGGTCTGGTCAGGCGCAGCGCGGCCTGGATATCTGGGGTGGCTCTTTGGCCGAGGCAACGGTGTACCAGGTGCGCCGCGTCTCCAGCCTTTCGGCCGCGGCCTTGCGGAGAGCTGTCGAGGACTACGCCGGACCACCGCACGTAGGGAAACGACAGCCGTCCTGGACGGAACGCCGATTCGACGCCCGCCGGTTCGTACTCGCGACCGGGTGCATCGTCGCCGACGACAAGGTTGACCTCGAGCTGCAGAAGCTGCGGCAGGAGTACGCCGGCGACCTGACGATCGAGTTGTGGGACAACCGCGATCTTTCTCGCGAGCTCACTATGCGTGGCCCGATCGTGGCAGGCATTTTCGGCGAGGACGTCGCCCGGGTCTACTGCGGCTATCACCCGCCGTCGGGCGCGCCGGTCCCGACCGGGAATGCGCTGCTGGCGGACCCGGTGGTCTACCTCGGTCTCTCGAGTCTGCGAGACCAGGCTGCCACGGCAGCATCCACTATGCCGGGCGATGCTGCAGCTCTGCACCTCGATCTGGCCGATCGGCTCAACGCCGAAGGGTTCGCCCCTGCTGCGGCCAAGTATCGCCGACAGGCGCGAGAGCAGCTTGCAGAGGCAGGCCGCGTTAACGAGGCCATGCTGGTCGCGATCCAGCTGGCGCTCGACGCGTACGAGGCCGGGGATAACGCCGCCTCTGACGTCGGCCTAGCCAGCACGATGGCCAAGCTGGCTGGTACTTCGCCGTTCGCTCCGACGGGGCCCGCGCCGCAGGGGGCTCTCACTCTTGTCAACGCAGCAGCAGCACGAGTGGCGACGGCTATATCCAGCTGGGCCGAAGCGGGCTACGAAGTGGCGTCGATCGCCGCGGATCTGCGCGTGCTGGCCGACGCGGATCATCCCCATGCCGCCAACCTGACCATGGCCGTGGCGGAGCAGGTGGTCACCGACAACGATCCGGTCGACGAGATCGGAGTGTTACATGCCGTTTGTTTGCACGTGGCGCGCCCATCGCCGCCGACGATGATGCAGGCCCGGCTGAGTTGCTGTCTTGCTGACCTCGATGTTCGTGCTGGCGCTGATCCCCGCGAAGCGTTCCGGGCACCGCTGAGGCAGGCTCGGGGCGGGAAGTTCCCGAACGAAGGCGTGCATGCCCTGATTCTGCGACGAGCCGCCTATGCACACGCCCTCGCCGGTCACCATGACGACGCGATCGGCCTCTACGAGGAGTCCGTCCGGTCAGCCAGTGATGCGCGGCTGGGCGGTGACGCGCGGGACGCGCTGCGCGGTGTCCGGTTCCTCACCACAGACATGTCCCACGAGTTCGCCCTAGGATATGCGGCCAGCGCAGTCGATAACCGCGCGCGACTATTCCCGGCGGGAGACCGGGTCGGCATGAGCACACTGGAGAGCCTTGTCGACGATCAAGAACATATGGCAGTGGCCAATGCACTGTTCAAGGCACGGACAGGACTGAGGATCGAGCGTGTCTCGGGCGGGGCTATGGAGATGGTGATAGCCCACCGTCGACACGGCCAGGTTCTCCTACGCGCCAACGAATTCGACGCGGCCGTCGTACCGCTGGTGCGCGCAGGACACCGAAACCTCGCCCGAGAGGCAGCCGAACAGGCCAGGCAGTGGCAGGACGTCCGGCGCTTCCTCCGCACCGGTCCCTCCTGGACTGTGCGTGCCGCCTGCGCCGCCACTGCCGCTCAAGCGGACCTGGTACCCGACGACGAAGTGGCGGACGCCGCTGCCACGCTCTCCGAGGTCGTGCGAAGCACACCGCTGAACACCGCAAAGGAGGCATTGCTCGGCTTGGCTGGCCTGGGCCAGCGCGTCCCCGTCGACATCGCGCAACAGGTGCTCGACTGGCTGCGCCGCTTCCTCGACCGAGCCCCAAAGAGCCCCGCAATGGGTGACAAGGAAGCTTTCGCCGCCATGGCCGCACTTGCCCGGCACCCGGACGATGCCGTGCAGGATGCCGCAACCGGACTCCTGGTCGAGGCGGTGCGGCTCCTCCTGCGCCCCGCAGTCGACTACCTCATCGCAATGCCACCCACGCGAGTGGCGCAGCTCAAGGACCTCGCCGCGGCGGGCAACGACCTGGCCGCCACTGTGCTCGCATTCTGGCGTCAGCCCAGCCCTGCCGTGACTCGAGCTGCGGAGGAGGGAGTTCGGCGGATACTCGAACATCAACTCGGGCCCCGCACCAATTACTCGATGGGCAGCTCTGCACCCGTCGATGCTTGCGCAGTGGCTGCTGTACTAGCCGACAATGCTACTGCGGCAACCAAAGCAATGTCATTGACAGACCAACTTGCTGACGTGATAGAACATCTCATCTCCTGGGCGGAGGATCGGCACGACATCGCGGGCAGTCGCTCCACTGCGCTCGGCGCATTGCGAATCCTAAGCGAGCACATCCACCAGCCACAACGCGGCGAACTGCACCAGCGGCTACTCACCCTCGCCGACCAACCCGACCTACACCCGGCGGACCTGTTCGACCAGGCATCCACCCACCTGTTTAGTCGTGCGAAGTTCAACACCGGCAGTGAACACTTTGCCGCCGACGCGCTCCTGACTGCCACCCACTTCGCCAGCACGGAAGCCGAGGCCGCCGCAGTCGCCCGGCGACTTACCCCTGCGCTCACCATCGGCAACACCGACGACTGGGACGTCGACCGGCGCGGACGCACCCTTAACGAACTCGAACGCCTTCACCCCACCGACCTCACCAACGCGCTCCGACACCCCTCTGCCCAGATCCGCGCCACGGCGACCAGGTTGTGGGCCAACCGCTCGGAACGATCTCCGAGCACCGCCCGGGCACTGGCTGCTGACCCTGACCGACGAGTTCGACACGCTCTCGCCGTTTCCCTCGTCGAGCACTCCAGCTCAGGACAGAACGATTACCCAGACATTCTTACGTCCCTTGCATCCGACCCCAGCCACCTCGTCCGCGCCGTTCTCGGCCTGAACTAATCCGGAAGATTGACGTTAATCTTCCTTCTCTGCGGCTGGGGGCTGCCGACAGAGTTGTCGCTGGCTAGGCAGACCTCGGCGGCTACCGAGAAGGCTGATAACCGGAGCGACGGCAGGCCGCGGAAGCACCGACCCCACGATCCCCTGTTTCACGCTTAGCGCCTGACGGCGGCGCTGAGTGTCACTCACGGCGTTGCGTGACCGAACGAGCAACATGCAGCATGAGCGGACGTTTGTGCGAGGCCGATACATTGAGCCTTTTTCATCCTTGGTGTTCGAGGGTGAGGATGGCTTTGGCGTGGGTGGTGACGTGGTGGGTGCTGCAGCGGGTGCGGGTGAGGATGCGCCAGTTTTTGAGGGTGGCGAAGCCGCGTTCGCCGCGGCCGCGGGTGGCGGCGTGGGCGGTGTTGACTGCTTTGTAGGCCGGTGCGAGAGGGCGTGATGTCTGGTGTTTGTTGCGGGTGTTTTTGTAGGCCGTGATCACGCTGGGGGCGATCTGGTGATCCGTCAACTAGGCCGATACTCGCGCGTCTCGCCACCGCGCCCACACGCCGTGCCCGATCAGGTCCCGCGGATAAACGCCAAGGCCAGGCGGGGTCCGAACCCGGGTGCCGGTGCTGCTCGGCCGGGCAATCGTCATCACTCGCCTTCCCGTCGCCCTATTGTCCCATTTTTCCCGGAAGCATTAGCCCTCGATGCCCGAGCCTCACACGGGCCAGCTTGTCCAAGTTGGCCCGTGTGAGCTCAGCTAGCCCCAATGGCGAATGTGCTCCCGGCCTTGGCACATTGCAGCACGGCTACCTTGGACAACCGCTTCTCAGAGGTTGTAGCGGGCTCGGCGGCAAGTAGGGACGATGTAACGGCCGCCCCTTCGACGGCGACTTCGAAGAACCTGGCCCCGGCAGTCCCTCCCCCTCGCTGCCGGGGCCAGCCATGGTCGGTAGATCGCGATCAAGAGGGCGGCCAGTTGCTGGCCGGAGAGGAAGTCGCCTTGGCAGCTTTCGAACCAGGTGACCTTGCTCGAATCGACCCTCCAACGACTGAGACTGCCATCGGGTGACGTCTCTACGGTCCAGCCGTCATTGTCATTGCGTCCCATGGTCGTAGCTATCCGGGCGCTAGGCCACCTTCGAGTCGGCGACGTCCACTACCCGCGAACATTGACCGGCTACGGCATCGTCATGCGTCGCGACGATGATGGTTTTGCCGGACTGGTTGAGGTCGCGGAGTAGACCGAGGACGATATCGCGGTTCTCACTGTCGAGTGAGCCGGTCGGTTCGTCCGCCAGGACGATGTCGCACGGTTTGAGCAGTAGCCGCGCCACGGCGACTCGCTGCTGTTCACCCCCGGACAGGGAAAAGATCTTGCGGTTCTCTGCTCCCGGCAGCCCGACTTGCGTAAGTGCCGCGGCGATACGTTCACGCTTCGGGATCCCGCGGCCTGCGTAGGTGAGGGCGATGTCGAGGTTGTGTGCGACCGACTCACTGTCGATGAGGGCGAAGTTCTGGAACAGGTACCCGAGGTGTGTACGGCGCAGGCGGTTCGCGGCGCGACTGTGCGGGCCCGGTGCCTTGGTACCGAGCAGCCGGACCTCACCGGAGTCGGGGGCGTCCAGCAACCCGATCATGTTGAGGACCGTGGACTTCCCCATGCCGCTCGGACCGGTGAGCGCGATGAACTCGCCCGCCTCGACGCGAAGGTCGAAGCCGTCCAGAACCCGGCGCGCGCCATACTGTTTGCGCAATCCCAGGAGTTCGCAACAGAATCCCACCACTACAGCTCCTTCAATCGCTTGACCGCGTTCCGGCGTTCCACGAGACGTGCGGTCACGACCACGAGCAGAGCCTCGACCACCAACGACGCGAGCGCCACGACCAGCAGTGTCGGCAACTGGGCGTACGGATTCGCCTCGACGCCCGGCATCGACGTCGTCTGCGTTGCCAGCCACACGACCACGACGGCGGCAACGAGGCTCTGCACCAGCCACGTCCCACCCAGCACGACGAGCAACTCCCGGTAGGACCGGAGGAGACCGATGCCGTGGAGCCTGCGCACGGTGAGTCGTCGCCGTAACCGATCGGAGCCGATGACCACCGTGGTCGCGTTCAGGACGACCATGACGAGCAGTGCGCCTCCCGCGAACGCGATGGCCTGCGTCGCAGCGCTGCGCAACTCGTTGAGCTGCGTGCCCATGGCGTCGTGAACGCTCACCAAGTGCGGCAGGTTGTCGTCGAGCTTGAGCTCCCGCAGCAGCGGAGCGAATGTGGAGAGCATGGCCGCGGGGTCACCGTCGACGCGGACTTTCAGCCCGGTGTCCAGTTCGCCGGTGACCGCGTTCAGCCGATCCACCGTCAGGCTGTTCGCCGGCGTCATGACCTCGACGATGGGGTCAGTGATCATGTTCCCCTGACGGGGGTTGACCTTGGGGTCGAAGCTGAACACGTCTTGCCCCGAAGCCGTCCAGATGATGCGGACCTGCTGGTCGGCGAACCGCTCCGGCGCGTTTTCGCCGGCTATCCGCTTCTCCGCCTCCATGACGCCGGTGATCCCGGGTCCTCCGGTTCGCATTTCCCGGAACAGCTCCTTGAGCTCGGTTTCTCGCGCCTTGAACTGCTCGGGCACGGCGACCACCCATGCCTGTTCGTCATCCGCCACATCGATCCGCTTCCGCGATTCATCCAGAATCGGGTATTGCTTCAGGTAGTTGCTGTTCACCCGGATGGGCGGCACCGGCCACGGCGACGACGGGTCGCTCGGTGCGCCGGCTTGATAGTTGACGGAATCGATGTACAGCGCGCCCGCCTGGTCGAGGACGGGATACAGGCCGCGCGCCTCCGCGATCGTCGACGCGTTGCCGCCGATTTCCAGCTCTTGCTGATCGTCCCCGATGAGACGCGGGTGGAAGATCGCATAGTTCTGGACGTTCTCCCAAGGAGCCATTGACTCCTGCCGCTCGGCCAGGTCGGCGAACTGCTGCCACACCACCACGACCAAGACGGCCAGCACCACACCGCACACGGCTTTCACCGCGGCCGGCACCGCGATCGCAGCGCCGAGTGACGAACGGCTTCGCCGGGGGCCTGCACTCCGCATCTGATCGTTCACTGCAGGCTTCCTTTGATGAGGTCGGAGACTCGTACGCGATTGATGATGATCAGCCCGACGCCCAGTGTGGCCACGAGCCCGGCCGTCGCGACTTGGCCGAGCGTGATGGCGAGCGCGCACAGGAACAAGGTGTCGCCCCCGGGGACGGCGAGTGAGACAGCCACGCAACCAACCAGTCCGGTGAAGAACGAGGCGAATTGCAACCGCCCCACGACCTGGTACCAGATTCGCAGCGCGGGGAAACCGACCAACCGCAGCACACCGATTCGCTTTCCCTCGCGCAGAAGGATGAAGGCGATGACCAGCGTGGCCACACCGGCGAGGATGTACGCCAGGACCTCCAGGTACCCACTGCCATCAACGGGAACCCAGGCGTTCACGGGCGTGAGATCCGCGATGGTCAGCCCATCGACCCCCGCCTCGATCAGCCGCTGGTGCACGATGGCAAGGAAGCGGCCGGTAGCGGCGCTGTCCGGGGATTCGACCACATACCTTCCTGGGCTGGGCAGGGAATCGAACGCGAGCCGCAGCGGGGCGAACGTAAGTTCGTACCGGTCACCGAAGACCGCAGGCACCCCCACGTTGTCCCGCTCACCAGTCCGCACCGAAGAAACGGTCGCCGTGCCGTCGCGCGACTCGACCGGGCTCAGCCAGCGCCCCTCCGCAAGGACGAACCCGTCGAACACAGCAGTGCCATCACGCCCCAGTAAGACGTAGTGCCTGATGCGCTTCTGCCCGGACCGGGGAGTGCTCACGGTGGTGCGCAACACGTTCGAATCGGTCGCCACGGCCGCCTCTGCCAGCACGCGCACCGCCACCTCGGGGTCAGCCGCCCGCGGGTGCTCCGGCCAGACGAACTGAGTACCGACGCGATACGCGGCGGTCTCCCCTCGCGACTCCCGCTCGGCGACCGCATCCGCCAGGACCACCGCTGGAATAGCGAGGAGAACTCCCACGAACAGGACAATGAGGGTCAGCCGCACCGATGCTCGCTCTCCTCGTCACACACATACACATCGCAAACCCCGCGGACGACTCGTCAGGCTCCCCGCCGATTGGACATGCCCGTCCGATCTGGACGGTTCCCTCCCCGAAACCGGTACCGGGCCGGACATTCGCCGGCCCGGTACCGGTTCACCATCTGCTCGGGGTCACCTCACGACCGGATCAGGCGTTGGGGTTGTAGTAGGTGTTGCACGTGTACGCCCAGCCCGCCGTGACGGCGGCCTTGGCCCAGTAACCCGGGTTGGCGTAACGCTTGCTGGTCCCACCCGCCATCGCCGCGGTCGCGCTGTGGTAATTGCGATTGTGGATGTAGTTCGAGTAGCACTGCTTGAGCGCGCCGTCCGGCTGAGTTCCGTGGCACCACGACCCACCACCGACGTTGTCACAGCCCTGGATCGACACGGTCCCGGCAGTCTCTGCCCCGCTGCTCGGAGCCGCCTGCGCGACCGACGTGACCCCCGCGGTCATGAAAAGCGCCAGCGAAGCGACCGAAGCCATTTTCGCAGCCTTGACCTTAATAGTTGACATTACTATCTCAATCCTCCCCTAATCGACCACTTTTGTGATGGCCGAGCCGATCGCTCACGACACATCAACATTCACAGCAGGCCGCAACTGTCACGAATTCCCAGCCCACCAGAAACCACAACCGGCGAAACCACTGGGGAACTGCAATCGATAGCTGAGCGGGCACACGTCAGATTCAGCGCGCGCCGCCGCCAAAAAGAAATAGCCCCCCGTTAGCCCCCTCCGGCTTTGATGACCCTCAACAGATCATCACCAATTAACGTACCAACACGCATATCGACCAACAAGCACCCCGCTGCCACGTTCACCCGATCGATCGAACAATCAGACCAACGTTCGCGCCATCCCCGAGCAAACGTTTCGCCAAGACATGGACACTCTTCGCTGTCTCCGCGAGAACCGAGGGTGCCCCGCCACGCGCCACGAAAACCGCCGCTCAAGCATGAGAGCTCCTCACGAGAACCCCTCACTTTTGGCGTTATCGCCAACTTCGCCGTCGCATCATAGGACCAACCCTCTTGCGTATCGACTCACCCGACGCCCCAACTTGGGCCAGCAGCCACGGCACGATGACAACCTGGGTCGCCGCACCCG
Source organism: Amycolatopsis sp. NPDC052450 (assembly GCF_044547565.1). Lineage (NCBI taxonomy): Bacteria > Bacillati > Actinomycetota > Actinomycetes > Pseudonocardiales > Pseudonocardiaceae > Amycolatopsis > Amycolatopsis sp. NPDC052450. Next base: position 114,124 of record NZ_JBIUAQ010000015.1, read on the forward strand.
AAGGCCGGACACAACGCCAATTCGTGTCCACGCCATGATCTGAAACGAAACCCCGCGCGAATGCAGGGTCGCGAGACCACCACCCAGGTGCCGACACCTGCGCGCACTACCACAAAGGCGCCGCTATCGAACAGTATTCAACTTTATGCGACACCGCCAACTTACTGCCGCATATAAATCTGCCGGACCTGCTGTTCGAGGTGAACTCCTACAGGACGACGTCCTGGTCCAGGTGCGGGAAGACCTGTGCCGCGAAGTGCGCCTCGATGCCGCCGATGAGTGGCGGCTTTGCGCTGGGTCGCGGTCTGGTACACCTTCAACCACATCGGCCCGTACCCCGGCGTAGTCGCTGGAATATGGGCAAGTTGCCGGCGCTAGACAACGATCGAGCAGGGCGGGAGCGCCGCTCGCCGAACAGTGCACGCGTTGCAGGTGTCCGCCCAGGTCTCTGCCTCGATAGATTGTTCTGATGGAGGCCGATGTGGTGGACCGGTGGGAATGGGTTGCTGATGCCTTTCGGCGGTTGCGGGAGGGTTCACGGCCGTGGTCGACCGCAGACACGTCGGCACGGCAGCGCTACCAACGTCTTGCCGAACGAGTACTCCCCGCCTTCGACACCAGTAACTCGACAGGTGATGAGCGTGCTGCCGAGGTCGCGTGCGCCGCGTTCTCGATCGCTCCGGACGTGTGGATAACGAAAGAGCCAGCCTACCGCCGAAAAATGATCGAGATAGGGCGTTACCTCGTCACCGCTGCGGAACTAGCCGCCTACGGCAAGCCTGTGCCCGATGACACCTACAACCCCCTGACCGAGCGCGGCGCCACGGCGAGTGCTCAGGCCGTTCTTGAGGGAGCAGTCTGGGTCGGAACCGCGGCCGCGTCTGGAATCCTTGGCAACGCCGCATACGACTTCGTGAAATCGCACTTTCTCAAGATCACCCGGCGTCAGCCCCAACTGCAGACGTTGACGCGTGACCACCGGGTACTGCTGGCGCAGTTGGCCGTCCAAGCCCGCTGCGCCGAACTCGGCATGGAGGTGCCGAATCGCAAGAGCCTGGCATGCTCGTCCTTCAGCCAAGAGAACAGGCTGCACCTGGCCTCAGGAGACCTCAACGCGGTCGTCGAGATCGACACCGCCACCGACAAAGTTAGTGTCACCTTGCGTTGGGTCCGCGATGTCGAGGATGACCTCTTGTGAAAGCGGCAACGCAGAGCCTGACTGACCTGGTGGACACCACCTGCGCCCGTCCCCGGCGACCAGGACCTCCTCAGCTCGCCCAGCGCCTCACCCAGCTCGTCCTCCACCGCCGCGAGCGCCCGGTCCGGGAAGGCGGGTTTGCCGACCAGCTAGCAGAACTCCGCCCGGTGGCCAGCCACCGCAACCGGGTCATCCCGATCTCCGGATCGGTCGCCAGCAAACCGTCCAGCGCGGCACACCGCTTGTCGGCGAACTCGTGTGCCAACCGGTCGTAGGTCTCCCGCTGGGCTTCCGCGCGGGCGTGCGCGACCCGCTCGACCTCGGCCGCCGGGCCCCGCGCCGAGATCATGGCCGCCACGACGAAAATGGAACTGAGCGTCCTCGGCCGGGACGCGCTCTTCGGCTACGCACGGAAGCATCTCGGCCGCGCAATCACCGAAGACGAAGCGGATTGGTGGCGTCGCCGACACCGTTGTCGACCTTCTCACCTGCCTCCCCGGCAGCAACAAGATCAGCACCGGCGACACCTGCAGCAGACTCGGACTTCCCTTATCTCCTGCGGTGGGTGGACCTCATATCGGGACGGTCGTCACTGTCATCGGAGCGTGTCGTCCGGCTGTGGTGCAGGTGACTCGCTGCCGTGACGTACGAGCGCGGCGTGGTGCAGCACGCGGCGAACGGCGCCGGGAAGTCTAGAGGTCGCCGACCTTTACCGGGAATCGCTGGCGAGCCTGCTCTGCGATGGGATCGTCAGGCACGCGGTCGCCGCGTGTATTCCCGGATCGGCTCCGGCGTCACATGTTCTCCGGCCTCGGACGTCAAGCTGACGATGCCCCCGGCCGCCTCGAGTTCCCGCTTGGCCTCGTCGGCGGTTCGCCGGGAGACCTGCTTCAGCAGTGTCGTGGGGACCGCGTCGACGAGGTCCCTAGCTGCTCGCAGGTCAAGCCCGAGGCCGAGGGCCTCGTAAACGACCTTGATGACCTGGATCTTCTTGCGGCCGGCGTGCTCCAGGACGACGTCGAACTCATCCTGCTCGGGCATTGGCCTTGACCGCTGTCCGGCCAGCATTGCGGTGGCCTGCGCGACGGTCAACCGCGGGCCGGGATCCTTGACCGTGAGCCCCTGGATGACCGGGGCGAGCGGCCCGGACCGGACCGGGGCAGGCAGGTCGTCCACCAGGACCGCCGACAGGGTCGCCATCCCCGACCCCCGGTCGAACGGCGACACCCCCTCCACGACGTGGAACAGGGTCACCCCCAGCGAGAACAAGAGGCGGACGTCGCAGCGTGCCCCTTGGCTCGCTCGGGCGCGAGATAGGGGATCGAGCCGATCACCATGCCGTCCTCGGTCAAGGTCGTCTGCCCGGCGGCCTTGGCGATGCCGAAGTCGGTGAGCATCGGCGTGCCGTCCGCGGCGAGCATGATGTCATGCGGCTTGACGTCGCGGTGGATCACGCCCGCTTCATGACACGCCGACAGGGCCGACAACATCGCCACCGCTACGCGCTGGGCTGTCGCGACAGGAACCGGACCTGCGAGGTCGACCTCGTCGGCCAGCGACCGGCCGGGGACGTACTGCATGACCGTCCACGGCACACCTCGCTCGACGAGCACGTCGTGCACGGTCACGATGTTGGGATGATCGCGCAGCCGAGCGGCGTTGCGGGCCTCCCACGACGCCCGTTCGATCATCTCGGCGGTCACCCCGGCGGCATTTGGCGGGACCGCGACCTCCTTGAACGGCCACCTGCACCCCCAGGATGGCGTCGTCGGCCAGCCAGACGCGGCCGTAGCCGCCGCGCCCCAACTGGCTGAGCAGCCGGTAACGCCCACCAGCGAGGGTCAGGCCGGGCACTGCTTCGGTCTGCGGCTGTGTCGCCTCCACCAAAATCACGTTACAAGATTGCGGGTGGCCCAGCGTCGGAACAACGAACTCCGCACCGCCACACAGCCTCGTCGGGATTCCCGCCGCACCTCGCGGCACACCCTGATCCAGTCCTCGACCTGTTGTGAGGCTTGCACGCCTCGTCAGGCACAGACGCCTAGCGCGGGCCAGCTGGTTCCACCTCAGGTGCGGCCTCGCTCCACGTCGCGTTGGATCATGGAGACGGTACTTTTATCCGCCACAATCTCCGGACCGGGCCATCGTGGCACACACAATCAGCCCTCTGCGCCGCCTCCAGGACTCTGCCTGACCACGACCCCCGACTCGGCGCCGCACGCCAGGTCCGTATTGCCCGGGCCTACGCGACCGCTCTGACAGGTCGATCCCGGTCGGCCAGGGCTAACAGGTAGCACGGTTCGAGGAAAGCATGGACTCGGCGGCGGGCCGCGCGGGACGAGTGACGTTTGCCTACGCTGGCCGCGTCGAGCCTGCCTCCGATCAGCGGCAGCCCCCACTTCAGGACCGGCGCCAGCACGGCCATCCCAGACGGCGTGCCACTACGACATTGCGAGCATCCGATGGCACATGGTGAGTTTTCCGAGAGAATCCGTCCGCGTCTACGCCGCATTGGATAGGTCCGCCGGCAAGGTGCCGCCCGGAATCTGCGGCGTCTTTCTGGGTGACGGCACTCGACCAAGTTGTTTTGTTCTCACTAGCATCAGCGGCGAGCTGAGGGGAAGTTTCCTAAGAGAAACTGGTCGGGGAAATTACTGGGAACTTTGATATCCCTTTATGTTCGTGCGTTCTGACCGGAACATGAGTTATGGGGAGTACATGTTGTGAAAAGACGCGTATTTCGTAGTGTTCTCGCGCTGACGACAGCGGGATTTGTGGTCACTTCTCTGGTGGTGCCGGGCGCGGCCTCGGCCGCCGGACGTGTTGCCACGGGGCCCGAGGTTGTCACTGTCGGCGGGTTTGCCGGCATCAACGAGCCGACACCGCGACTGCAGCAGCAACCGGTTCCTGCCCGGACCGGGTCGTTGGAGGAAGCCCGCCGGATCGCCGCCGAACGGGGACAGGTCTCGGAAAGCTACGGCAACGACCGGGAGAAGGTCGACTCCGCCCGAACCGCCCTGGGCGCCGCCGCCACACGGGCGGAGCCGCCGATCCCGATCCTGGACGAATGCCTGAAACGCCCCGGTGCTGGGTCGAACGAAGGTCACATCCTCAATCGGAACTTCTGGTGCCAGCAAGGGAAGATCTGGGCCGCGATCTACGTCAACGGCAAGGAGGAGGGCTACTTCGAGGTCCTGTACCGCGCCGCTGCCGTGGCGAACCCGCTGGAGCGGAAAACCCACATCTTCATCCACGGTGACGACTACAACACCCGCGGGACTTTCTCTGCCTGGTCCACGATGGGCGTCACGTTCCAGTGCACGGTCCTGACCTCCGGTTGCTCGATCGACAACGAAACGGTCGTCATGGATGTCGGCGACTGGGACGACGGCGAGTGGGTGCAGTGGAACATGAACTCCGACGAGAACGTGGCCACCCAGCAACCGGAGAAAGTGATCCGGAACTTCGTCGCGGGCAGCGGGTTCGGGGTCGACGACTTCGGGCGCCGGATCGACTGGGGCCCCGGGACCCGGCTGGGGCTGCGCTGTGACTCTGCCACGTACTTCACCACGCCCCGGTCGTGCATCTTCACCGACGTCACCTCCCGGCTGAACTACATCAAGGGCCAGGGATACGACCAGGTGGTCGACCACATCATGCTCGCCCAGGACCATCCGGAACAGACCGACCCGAACAGGGGCACGCCGAAGGTGATCCCCGGGAAATGGGCGGACCTGACTAAACCCGGTCTGAACCGGGTGGCCTACCAGGGCGATGTCTGGAAGAAGAACGAGGCCGCGAAGAACATCGCCTGCGCGACGATCCCGAAACCGAACCCGACGGACCAGTGCGACGAGTACCCGTTCGCGACCACGCTTCAGGGCGCGGGCAAGGGAGACGGGAACTTCTCGGTCAAGTACGTCAACGGCGGGCAGAACGGCTCAGCGGGCGGCGTCCTGCGATGGTGGTACGACCGCGATCGTGTCCTGTACGGTGCCCTGGATGAGTTCTACGTCTGGGCGCGCTGACTGGCCACCTGAAGGCCCACCGGCGCCGACCGCGTTCGTGGAAGGACACACCGGCGTCGACCACGGCCGACTCGTGATCGAGGTGCGGGGAACGGAACCATCCCCGCACCTCCCACCGGCAGGCTCCGGCTGGGCCGCCGCGACCTCGAACACCATCATTCTCCAGTCGGCCAGTGAATGGACGATCAGAGCCGCGGTGCGGCTGGAGGCCTGGCCCGCAGAACCTGCCCGCGGCGGCCCACCGGACAGCGACACCTCCACGATCGACGCATCCTTCGACCACCCTGAAATCGGCGCCAGAGGATTCTCCGCCCCCGGCAGCGAAACCGACTTCCTCCACCTCGGTAACCCAGGGCACTACCAACTCCGCGTCTACCGCTGGGGCGGCGATCAAGTCGACACGACCTTCTACGCCAACCCCCACGACACCATCCACCGCACAGAGAACTTCCTCCTACAGTTCTGGCCCTCCACCACTGCCCGCAACGACGTCGGATCCACCGTCGAGACCGCCACCATTCCGGGCGACGATGTTCACGCCGCGATACGCGACTGGGCGAGAGGGCTATGACACAGCGCGGCGACGTACCTTGCCGACAGGCTCATTCCGGATTGGGTGCCTTGGTTTCGGTTCACTAGAGAATTTGTTCGGTGCGGAGCACGGCGGTAGCTCGTTCGGCTTCGTTGACGTCCAGCGCGCGTAGGGCCGGGTCGTCGGGCCCTCGACGAGTGAAGAGTTCGGCCAGCCGGTCGCCGTAAGGCAGTTACCCGACGGCCACGAGTCTGCCGCAGCCGTAACGGGCCGCTTAGCTGGCGCGACTCGGAGAGCATGGTTTACGCCACCGCACCGTCGCCCACTCTCGGCCGGCGCCTGGGAAAGCACCTCGGACGGCTGGTTTTCACGCTGATCGTCGGGGCCGTTTTCCTTGTCGCGAGCCTGCCGCGGCGAATGGACACGCTGTCCCGGAGCGAAAGCTGGGAATGGCTGGTCGAGCCGGCGATCGCAAGCAAATGGCTCGACACGACGCTATCGGAGCTGCCCGACCTGCTGACCTGGCTGGGCTACGCGCTCCTGGCGTACCTGAGTGCGTTGCTCCTTATCGCCCTCCGGCATTGGAGGCCCGGCCTGTTCCTGATCGGCGCGCTGGTTGCAGCCGGAACCGCGACCCTGCCGCACTTGCTCGGCTGGGTCGGATTCATAGTCGTCCACGTCGGCGCGTTTGTGGCCGAGGTGTTCGTCGCTGTAGCCGGTTTCTTCGGCAACATCGCCCATGACGTCCTGGATTTCCTGGTCTTCGTCTTCACGAGCTGGTGGTGGTTGGTCCCTGCGACCATCGCCGTCGGTCTGCTCGCGCTGTGGCGTCCGGCCACGAAACACTGGGTTAAACCGACGCTGATCGCCCTAGGGCTCGTGGCAGGAGCGGTCGTAGTATTCGGCGGGCTCAGCCTGCTCCTGGGGATGATCCCGGAGAGCTTCTGGGTCACCGTGGGCAAGGTGGTGGTTCTGCTGCTGGCGGGGCTGGCCGTCGCGACGGTCGGACAGCTTCTCATCGACCAGCTCCACGGCACCATAATCGCCGGCAGCGGACGCAGAGGAGTAGTCATGGGAGCGCTCGCCGTGGGGTCGGCCCTCGCGATGTTAATGCTCATCGGCAACATCCTCGACGCGTATTCCTGGTACCCAGATGCGATGGCGGCGTGGCTGCACGACCACCTGCAGAGCAATGGCATGCCGAACTTGGACATCTCTGTCGCGCTTGTGATCGTGAGCCTCTCGGCACTTGGCGTCATCAGCAACCTTGCACGACTGAAGCCGGAACCGGACCTGTCCAAATTCAAGCGCTCGATCATCTACGCGATCGTGGGTGGAATCGCGGCTATGGCGATCGCCGCTGCAGCGAAGGACGATCGGTGAACAGCGCAACCGCAGGGGCCGGCGACCATGGCATGGCGTGGTGGTCGAAGCGGCCAATGAGCAGACGTGTTCGAGCATCTGCAAACCCTCTTGAAGCCGCGGCACCGGTCGGGAAGTCCATGAAGCACCCAGGCCATGTGCTTACGCTGCTCGCGCAGCGACTTCGTCTCTCACCGTCGAAGACGTCGACGCGGCCACACCGTATCGGCGCCGACGGCAACCACCGCTACGCCGTCTTCGGTCCCATCGACGTCGGGCCGTACCAACTCTGCATCGCCCTCGTCATGGTTGACTCCGGCACCGCCTATCGATCACGTCTGGCGCATCGACCCTGCCGGTACTCCCAGTACCGAACGCCGGGCACGCTACTGGGTCGGCGTCGCCAGTACCTTCCACCAAGGGGGCCGGCCCGAACAGTGCAACCGTGGGCTGCTCGCCGCCGAACACGCGTCCCCTGACGAGGCCCGCTACCGCAAAACGGCCCGCCTCGCCCCTGTTGCACCCACCCATCGCGAACTATTGGACGGCCTCCGCGACTTCGCACGCCGGAACAGTCCATCGGCTTAACCGCGCTCGACGGGAGCGGAACTGGTGACTTGGACACCCGTACATGGCCGCAGGCCCAGCGATTTCTGGGGACGGTATCTGTGAGCTGGCTCGACTGGGGAAACGTGCCCTCGTGGCTCTCAACGGGCTCCTTCATGGTCGCGACTGCGGTCTACGTGCGCGACAGGCGCAGCAAACTGCGATCACACGCAACAAGTATTGCCGCCTGGGGGTCGCTATCGACAGAGTTTCGGCGTGGCGGATTATTTGAGGTAAGGGATGAAGAAAGCGGTCGTGTCCGCTTTGATCGACTGTTCAGCCTCTCCTCATCGGAGCTTCATGTTCAGAACAACGGTGATCAACCGGTCCACATAGCCTGCCTGCGATATACCATAAGCTGCTACTCGGCAACCTCTGAGTCCGCTGATCTTAGCGCGGTCGCCGGCAGACTTCTTCCTCGATTTCGGCGGGCGCTGCGGCAGCTAAACGATGTAGATGGTGCACTGTGGAGTGGCCTGCTTACGCACGGCAGCCATATCCATGACCTGGCTTCACTTGTTCACAGTCATGACAGCTCGTCCTGGAAGTCGTTCACTCTGAACCCGAACGCAGTCGAGGAAATTCCCGATTCGCCCTTTCATCGTCCCAGCTTGCGTGTATATGTGCCGGAGGCGGGGTCGGGGTCAAAATCGGAGGTTCAAGCCCCCGTGGTCATCGCCCCGCTGCTGACCATCGACGAGATCCACGTTCAGGACATCTCCGGACGTCGCTGGTTTGTCTATCCGCAGCGACGGTGGGGAGTTCGCCGGGTGCGGCGGCGCAATTTCGTGAAAAATGCCGTCAGGTCATGTGACTTCGGCCATGAATGGCACTCGCCGAAAACGCAGGCCATGACCGTAAGACGAGTTGGCTGGGCTGGTCAGTGGTGGGCGTTCTGGAAGTAGGTGCCCCCGGGATCTGTCAGTCATCTTGCTTGCGCGGGGCTCGGCTGGATCGGGGCTAGCCCGGAGGGGTGTTCGGCGGTTCGAACCACCTGATGGGGTCTGTCGCCGCCGTGCCGAAGCGGACATCCTTCCCCTGAGTGGTGTCGCTGGGGCCGGACAGGGGGAAGGATGACGATGTCGGACCTGCCTCCGCGCTTGGACCCGTTGACCACGACGCTGCTGCGCGAGGCTTACCACAAGATCGTGGCGCTCGGCGGGGACAGGTTCGCGGTGTATGACCAGGTCCGCCGGACACTGGCCAAGATCGCGCACATCGACTCGTTCTACATCGGCCTGCTGCACGGGCAGAACAAGGTCCGCTACGTCTACGGCACCGAGGATCAGAAGTTCGACGACCCGGTCCTGAACGCCTACGGACCGAACGGACCTGTCGCGTGGCTGTTACGGCACCGCCAGACCTACCGGTTCTTCTACGACCAGGGCGCGGTCCTGAGCGCGGGCACCTCGTTCGGCGACGTCACCCGCGAGTCGGCCGACGTGGTGACCGTGCCGATGTTCCGGCCAGAGAAGAACGCTCCAGACTCCGTCATCGGCATGGTGTCCCTGCACAGCTACACCCCGGACGTCTACGACGATCACGCGGTACGCGCGGTCGAATGGCTCACCGCGGCACTGGCTCGGATCATCGTCAGGCAGGAAGAGGACCGGCTTACCCTGCACCACCTCACCAGCGACGAGGAAGGCCACGACGCACTGACCTCCCACCGTGTTCTCGAGTACCTGTCCGGCCACATCAGCGGGATCCGCACCACCGCGCGCGAAGTGATCGAAACACCTGGCCCGGCGCTCGAGGACACGCTGCGCGCCTTGCGCGAGGTCATGCAGCGCTGTGAACGTATTCAGTACGAACTGATCGACATGACCTCTCGCGCCGACCTCGGGCCCGCCACCCGGTTCGCCGCGCTCACCCCGTCCGAGTCCACGGTGGCGCTGCTGATCGCGCGCGGGATGGGCAACCAGGACATGGCCACAGAACTCGGGCTGAGCGTGAACACCATCAAGACCCACGTACGGAACATCCTGCGCAAATACGACGCCCCGGACCGCGATCAGGTCGCGGCGGACGTCCGGCGCCACCTGCAGTGACCTCACCCTGCGGCGTAGTCCCCGACCGGGCGACCCTCATCACGCGGGCGATACCGGCTTCACACGTGGCCATCGAGCATGGGCCTCAACCACAAGGCATTCCATCGAGACGAGGAGAATCCCATGCACGGCAACCCCTTCAGGTCCACGACGCAGGTGACACCGCGTCCGAGACGCTCGGCTGCGCGAGGCGCTGCCCTGCTGAGCGCGATCGCTGCGCTGTTCGTGGTCTTCGCCAGCGTGGCCGCCGCCGGCCCCACTCACCACCAGACCGACCCCCTGAACACCGGCTGCGCCACGAACGCGTCCACCATCCGCACCGGGTCGGTCGGCGGGATCAACTACGAAATCCGCTACTCCGCGGCGTGCGGCACCAATTGGGTTCGCGTCCCCGCCCTCAACGGCACCGTCTACATGCTCATCAAATCCGACTGGGGCGGCAACGCCGTCGGCGGCTACCAAACCGGCAGCGGCGGATCCCACTGGACGCCACAGGTCTACGCCCCCGGCAGTACCTGCATCACCTACTGGGTCCAGCGCATCGGCAGCGGAGACCCGTCCACCGGCAACGTCCGGATCTGCTAGTCCCTCCCACGCCGTACAAGGAAGGACGGCGCTGACGGCTTGCGCCGTCCTTCCGGGCCCCGGAAACCGTCGGGTGAGCTCTGCCGCAGCAACAACCTTATGGTGTCCAGCGCCGCGGCGCTGGACGAGCACGCCAACGCGATGGACCGCCTGTGAGTGCCGCGCTTCGTCTCGGCGATGCCCTGAGCCGTCACCGAGGCTGAACCGCCTTCCCCGTCGCAGTCGCTGGAGCCGCGCGAAAGTGCCTGTGCCCGCTGCCGGGCTGACCCCTGCGGCTACCTTGCTGAATCCTGGGCCAATGGTCCCTTTCTCGGCGGGACTCGATGTGGCACGGTACCCGGATGAGACCGTGCCGGGCGAGGCGAACGGCGAGTTACTGTGGCCGATGAGTGGGGACCGCAGCGAGTGAACGCACACCGCACAGGCTCGGCGACCAGTGAGCGCGGCGGTTTTGCAAACTCCGGGATCGTCATCGGCGACGTGACGGTCGCCCATTGGGCTGCGGCGCACTCTTCGTACCGGTTGACAGTGGAGCGCATCGCGCCGAAGGACGGGCTCGTGGGCCGCGATCGCGAACGCGCCGAACTGGCGGCGTTCTGCACCGCGGACGAGGCTCCGGGATATGTGTGGTGGCGGGCGCCAGCCTGGGCGGGGAAGTCCGCATTGATGGCGACCTTCGTCCTTCGTCCGCCACCCGGCGTGCGTATCGTGTCGTTCTTCATCACAGCACGCTTCGCGAGCCAGTCGGATCGACATGCCTTCCTCACGGTCGTCGTCGAGCAGTTGGCTGCGTTGCTCGGGCTGCCGATGCCCTCCCTGGAGGCGGCCACGGCGGAGGCTCAGTTCGGCGAACTGCTCGATCAGGCGGCGGCATTGTGCCGAGAACGTGGCGAGCGGCTGGTCCTGGTAGTGGACGGCCTCGACGAAGATCGAGGTGCGACCACCGACGGGCACAGCATTGCTGCCATGTTGCCCAGCACGCTTCGGCACGGGCTGCGCGTCGTCGTGGCAGGTCGCCCGAACCCGCCGATACCGAGCGACGTACCTGACGAGCACCCCCTTCGCTCCCCCGAGATCGTTCGCCCGCTCCATGCTTCCGCCTACGCCGCCGCCGTGCGAGCGGACATGGAGCGTGAACTCGACGTTCTGCTCGAGAGCGCAGGCCTGGGCCACGACCTGCTCGGCCTGCTCACCGCAGCGAACGGCGGCCTGAGCGTCGCCGATCTCGTACACCTGACGAAGGCAGGCCCGCGGCAGGTCGGCAATAAACTCATGACGGTCACCGGACGCAGCTTCACCGACCGGGAAAGCGTCTGGGCACCCGGTGAACGCCCTCCGGTGTTCATCCTCGGCCACGAAGAGCTGCAAGCCACGGCGGAGAGGTTCCTGGGCGAAGCCGAACTCGGGCACTATCGAGCGCGGCTCCATGACTGGGCTGCTGAATTCCGTGGAAATGGATGGCCGCCAGACACCCCGGAATACTTGCTGCTGGGCTATTTCGAATTGCTGAAGGCCCGTGGCGACACCGACGAAATGATCAAGTGCGCGACGGATGCCACGCGCCACGACCGCATGCTAGACCTGTCCGGAGGAGACACCTCAGCGCTAGCGGAAATCACCTCGACGCTGACGGTTCTCGCTAGCAGGCGCGAGCCTGAGCTCTACGCCGTCGCGAGGCTCGCGATGCACCGCGACCGGCTCGTCGACCGCAACACCCGCATCCCGCCACTGCTGCCGGCCCTGTGGGCGACACTCGGCAACCCCACGAGAGCCGAGAATCTCGCTCGTTCGACCTCGACGCCTCTGCAACAGTGGCGCGCACTCAGGGAGGTCGCCCGCGTCGCGGCGGCCGCAGGAATGGACGACGTAGTCGATCAAATCCTGGAGTCGGTCTCGGGCGACTACGCTCGTGGCTACGTTCTGGGCGACGCTGCTCGGGCCTCCGCAGCGGCCGGCCGCTTCCTCCAGGGTTACCGATGGGCTCGGCAAGTCACCCTTCCGGACCTCGCGGATCAGGCACTCGGCGCCGTCTTACGGCGTGTGCCTGCCGCACACTTCGGCTGGGCGGAGCCTGCGGCGGATGCCATCGTCGGCTCAACCACGCGCGCGGGCGTTCAGCTCGCCTTCGTGCGAGCCAGGCTCGCTGCCGGAGACATCGAGGCAGCCCACCAACTGATCGGGTCGACCGACGACATCACCACGAGGAACCAGGCGAAGGTGGCCCTCGTCCAGGCCATCGCCGTCTCCGGTGACCTGGTCCGTGCCATCGCGGTCAGCGCGGAACTCCCGCCGGCGGAACGGGCGAAGGCACTCGTCGAAGTCCTTCGAGCGGCGGCCACGACCGGACGCCGTGCTGAAGCGATCGAAGCGGCCGAGCTCGCCCATCAACTGATCCGTGGCTTCGCTCGAGACCGCCACCAGGTCGAGGCGCTACTGGCGCTGGTGAGAGCGGCGGCTCCCGTCTGCGAAGCCCGCTGGGCCGCCAACCTGTGGGCCGAAGCCGAGGTGATCGCCTTGTCGATCACCGACCACACCGAACATGACCTCGCCGTCGTGGCCGTCGCCAGGGCCGCGGTGGCCAACGGCGATTTCGACGGCGCTCGCCGGCTCGCCGCCGCCCTGCGCGAACACCTCATACTTCCGTGGTCGGTGAAAGCAGTGGTGCAGGCGCTCGCGCAAGCTGGCGAATTCGGCCACGCCGAAGCAGTAGCCACCGCGGTCGCCGACCCCGGTGACCGAGCGGCCGCACTGGCAGTGCTCGCCGGCGCGCTCTACCCCCACGACCACTCGGGCGCGACGAACGCAGTGCGCCGGGCCGTAGTCCTTGTAGCGTCGTTGGACGGCCTCAGGCACCAGATGGCCATGGTGGTCCTTGCGCGTGAGCTGACGCTCGCGGGCCTGTGGACGCAGGCCGAAACGGTCATCGACAAGCTCGAATCCGCCGATGACCGGCTCACCGCTCTGACGCGAATGGCGTTCGCGATGTCCGATCGCCGACCCGAGCAGGCGCGGCAGGTGCTCATGCGGGTCGAGCGCCTCGCCAGAACGATCCCTGAGCCGACCGCGCAAAACGAATCCCGGAGTTCACTCGCCGAAGCATGGAGCATCGCCGACCACCGATCGCGCGCAGAACAGCTTGCCCTCACGATCACGGCCGATTTCGACCGCCAAGCTACACTTGAAAAAATCTCGCACCACCGAGTCGATGCAAACGACCTCACCGGCGCCTGGCAGACAGCGCTTCTGATCACGGAAGAAGACCGAACAGAGCACATCCACCAGCGGATCCTCGAACACTGGGTTCGTCACGGTGCGACCGAAAGGGCCTGCACCGCCGCAGCAGCAATCGAACATCCCGGGCTGCGTAGCCGGGCGTTGACCACCCTGGTGCGACTGCTGGCCCGCGCTGAACCGGTCCGCGCCGAGCTGCTGATTTCGAAGATCACCGATCCCATTTCCTCGATCGAGGCTTATATGCATCTTCACAATTACGCATCCCCGGCAGACAAAGTGAAGTTCGCGAGGCTGGCCCTGACCACTCTCGAACAGATGGCGGATGATCCGGGGCGCGAGATCGCTCTGACCCGAGTGATCATATCATTGCCGACAATTCCACAAAATCAAATACCTTCGCTAGTCGAACGAGCGGAAGCATTGATCCTGCGCGAAACGGCGCCTGCCACCACGGCCAGGCTCACCCGGGTTCTCGCTCGGCGCCTCCAGAACCAGGGCCAGCAGGAGAAAGCCGAAGTTCTGATGAACTCCGCCGAAGCCACATTGACAAATGACAAAGGTTCTCGTGATGCCGCCGCACTCACCGAACTCGTCGAGTGGTGCACCGACACCGGAGAGACAGTGCGACGACAACGGCTCATTCACCAAGCGGCCGACGCGGTGCGCATGATCGACAATTCGCCGACCCGCACAATGGCCTGGGGCAAGCTCATCAGGGCTTCGATCAGCATTTCAAGAGTCAAGTTCGATTTGGCAGACCTCACGACGGCACTCGAAGCCGATTCCGATCCAGTTTACCAAGCACAGCTTCTCAGCTACGTAATTCGCATAGCAGAACCACCCGAAGACCCTGATCAGTACCTCGAATTACTAGCAAGAGCGGAAGCCGCCACACGAGCGGCGACAGACCCAGAAGCAAAGCTGACTTTTATCCTGGCAGTTGCCACACGGCACAAGGACCCCCACGCGCCAGATCGAGCCGAATCCTACGCTTCGGCTATGTTGATTCCTGAATTCCAGGGCCGTGCCATGACCGTCATCGCACACGAAAGGGTCCGTAGGAACGACATCGATCGCGCACTCTTGATCGCCACCTCGACGCATGACCAATCCAGTTCCGATTCGATCAAGGCCAAAGTCGCCGTAGCCATCGCACAGGCCGGTTCCTCCGGTCGCGCGGCCGAGCTATTGGCACAGATCTCGAATGACCGGGATTCGGACTCGGCCGTCCGCACATTGATCCATAACCTGTTCAACCGCCGAATCGACCGCATCTACGACCACGGCGCCGGCGGCGAAACCATCACAACGTTCAACCTGCAAACATTCCGCAGCCGACGACGGACTGCGCAACGCGCCACTCTCGACGACGAAACACTGGACCGAGCGATAGAGCTGCTTGCCTGGTTCAGGTCCGGCAGGCGCAGAGCGGACGCCGCGTTGGAGATCGCCGATCACTGCGGCTGTCCCAAGCGAGCACGGAGACTGATCGTGACGGCGCTGCAGAGCGGACGCTGGTCAGGAGCGTTGCCCGCACTCGCCACCAATCAGCCAGACGCCTTCGAGGCCGTCGTCGCCGAAGCCGAGGAGCTCGGCTACACCTGAGCAACCCCCATTTGCCTCCGGGCGGAAGCACCCCTGTCATGCGGAGGTCCGCAGGTGAGCGGAGGACGGCTCGCTCTCACTGTCACATACGTCATGAACACAGCCTGATCCCGACTCGATCTACCCGCGTAACACCCGTGCCATGTCGAGCGACCTTTCCAGGCACCTCATGCCTGATCAAGGAGCTCCACAGTGCGCATCTCTCGACTCATCGCCCTCACCGGTACCGTCGCCGTACTCGCCACAACGGGCGCATGCGGAACCCAGCCCGCGCCGACAACGCCGGACGCCGCCGCCCTCCCCAGCGCGTCGCCCCAGGCCGCGGCGCCGACCGACAACGCCCCCGCCGGAGCCAACGCACAGGGCAGGGTGCCCAAGCAGTTGGGCGAGGCCGCGGGGTTCACGAGCCAGGACGGCAAAACAAAGGTCGTCACATTCACGATCGACAAGATCACCGTCGACCCGAAGTGCGACCCGTACATGAAGCCCGAGGCAGGAAAGCACACGCTACTGCTGGACATCCGGGTCGCGACAAACCAACTCTCTCCTGAGGACGCGATCCAGCTGGGCGCGACGATCAACCCCTTCGCTTTCCAAGCCGTCACACCGGACGGCGTCACGACCCCGGCCGAGCTCGGCATGTGCAAGAGCAGCAGCCTGAAGGCCCTGCCTAACAACTGGGCGTCCAACTCGAAGTACACCGGCCAGATGGAACTCCAGATCACAGCCAAGAACGGCGTACTCGCACTGATCCCCGGCGGACTGACCAACGCCGGAGGCGGCTGGGAATGGAAATACTAGCCCCCAGCATCCAACCTCGGAGCTCTGCGAATCTATGAGCCACACCAATGTGCCCACTCCGCCAGCAACATCTCTCGTTACGTGTTTGGTCGCTTGAACTCCTCAACCTGCTGACAGCAAGCAAGAGCGAGGACAAACAACGGGCCCCCTCACTCCTCCTCGGCATCGGCACGATCAGTACATGCGCGAGGCCACAGCCTAGGAGGAGGTCCACCCTCCCATACCGAAGAAAGGCCACCTGGTGGCGATGCGCACGCGCCGTGTCCGTGCTCGTCGGCTGCGCCGTAAGGCAGAGCGCGGTCTCCTGCGAGCGACGCGCATGCTTGCGGCAGAGCTACTCATCCGCCTACGAGATCCTGCCCTCCTGCTTCGAACACTGCGGGGCGCGTGGCAGCACTTTCGCGCATGGTGGCGGCATTGGATTCTCACCGCTCTTTTCGTGTTGGCGATGGGGGCCGCCGCAGTAGGCGGTGCGTTCTGGTTCTCGCTCCCGCACGGCCCGACACAGACAGAACCGCCACGTTGCAAAGAAAACACCTTCCATCAGGCTACGGTCGCAGCACGGATCAAGCTCGAGGTGGAAGGGCTGGACTACCCACGCCTAAGCAGCCATCTCGTGATCAGTGTCCCTCGCAACACGCCCGGAGCGGAACTTTTGTTGTCCCGCTCCGATAGTGCGTCCGGCAGGGCAGCCTTCTCATGCCTGCTCGGCGAGAATCGCCATGAGATGGAGATACGTAAAGAACCGCCGACAGTCTCAACGCGTGACGGAGCCGTCATCGTCACACAGCACACCTACACCGACCTGGTCAACACTGACAACGTGTGGGCTGACCGCACACAGGTCGAAGTCGGCACAGCCAGCGACCTTCCGTGGACACTGACAATGCGTTCGCCATGGGGCCTCCGATTCGCCACGTGGGACGTCACTGTGACCGCACCCGCCGGCTGGCTGTCAACTCCGCACCCCGTGCACTCGGCCGAATTGAGTGACACACAACTGCATTGGCCACTTGCCACTCCCGTGGCTTCACGCAACGGGAACCTGAACACATTGCTATCGCTGGACGACACAGTCGTGTCGGCCGAGCTCCGCCCTGACATCCGAAGCAAGTTCTCCGCAGCGGCAACCGACCGCGACCGCAAACCGTTCATCTGGGGCGCGTACTGGCTTTCAGCTTTGATCTTCGCCCTCCTCGTCCGCCGGGTTCTGCGGGCGCCGCGAGAGCACACCAGGTTCGAGTCCGCAGCCAGCCGCCGTGCCCGCAGGGCGGCGCTCATCTTGCCCTCGCTGGTCGTCGTGGCCGTATTTCAAGCCGTCACCACAAATGCGTCGTTTTGGTCGAAGATCACCTGGCCAGCAGGACCGGTGCTGCTTCTTGGCGCCTCGGTGATGGCGCTGTCGTGGTGGATGCCTCGCGCTCCCATAATATTACTATTAGCGGTCGGCTCCACGATCTGGCTCACTACTTGGCCCGGCCCTTCGACGACCACGGAAACGTCGTGGCAGGCTACCGGAGCCGTTGTGCTGGCATTTCTCATCACCTTGGTGCTTGTCGTCGGCTTGGGCAAGGCGCTCCTTGTCCTGTCGCGGGGAAAGGTGAATACACCACGATGGCTATGGTATGTGAGCTCAGCTCTCTCGACCGCGCTTGTACTCGAAGAATTGCTAGTTCGGTACGTCAATAACCAGCGCCGGCAGTGGCTCGACTTTCCAAACTTGGAAAGGGACGTCGCTGAACTATTCCGCTACTACCCGCTGGACCTCCTCGACGAGGTGACGTGGCTGGCGCTGCTGGTCGGAGCTGCCGCAGTGTGTCATCGCTATGCGTCCTACTGGTTCGAAAGAGGCCGACAGTCGCCGATGCCAGTCGCGATCGCGTTGTTCGCTATCGGCCCGATGTGGTGGGACGTACACATGTGGGGCGTCTGGTGGTGGGCTTGGCTTATCGGCGCTGTCCCGCTCGCGTTGCTATGGGTGCTGTTGCCGAAGCTGTGGAAGCCAGTGCTCGAGCACGCTTCCGTGCGCAGTGCGAATCTGGAAGCAGGTTCACTCCGGCGCAGAACCGCACAGTGGTACGCCGACGGAAAACCGCGTGAGCCTACCCCCGTTCCAGTGCACGTCCTTATCGCGATTGGCCCGGGCGGGTCGCCGATGGACAACATGCGGTTGGCGGTCAGGTTCGCCGCGTTGCCGTCGCTTATCGCCGGAGCGGGTCTGCTAACCACCGGGTGGGTGGTGTACCCGCAAATGTCGATCAACCAGCAAGATTCGCTGGTACTTACCGTGATTGACACGGTCGGGTGGGAAGTTGCCAAATGGTTGCTCGCCGCAGCAGCCCTGGGCCTCGCCTGGCAGCATCTGCCCGGAAAACGAGGTCCAGTCAAGGTGCTGCCGATAGTGCTGACCTACGCCACCGCCCCGCTAGGACAGTTTCTCCTCAACCGTGCGTCCAACGGCGTGCAGGACTGGGTACCACTCGCCGATGCCGCGCTGTTCACACTCGTCATGCTGTTCGTGGCACTGCGCCTCGACTTCACCTGCCTGGCAGGCGTCCAAACACGGTCGGCCGATCAAGGACGTATCGGACGGATGCTCGCAACCTTCGGCCTGTCCAACACACGCAGGCATCTCGCCGAGATGATCACCCTGGTCGCAGCACTATTCGCGATCTGGACCGCGCTCACAGGAGGGGACGTGGCGTTCCCAAGCATCGACCCCGGACAGTTCTCCCGTAAGTAAAGACCCTCACCATGCATGCTCCCGCTGCTGCTCGAAGCGTCGACTCAAACAATAAGGCTGGAGCGTTGGCGAACTCACGCTCCTTCTCAAGGAGACTGGAAGTCCTGGATCCATTACCACCAGTTCATGCAGTCCGACGTCGAGTCCACCGAAGCCCGCGCCTCACACCCGCCTTCGCAAGCAGACGGGACCATCGCTGTCAGCGGCCACAGCGGAGACGAGTTCTACACCTTGGGAGAGATGACGGAGGTCGTGGCGGCATTCGAGCTCTGGACAACAGAACCCGCCCCGCCCACGTCGCCGTTCGACGCACTTGATCATCCCCGCGGCTGCGAGGAGCACGTGCTGTCGTCGCGGTAGAACGTCAGGATCGCCGGATCATCCCTGCGTTCGCGGGGAGTACTGCTGAACCGCAGCGATGGTACGCCGATTGCTCGCGACCGGACGCGAAGACGCCGCAGTACGAGCCCTCCAGCGCTCCCGTGCTCGCAGCCGATCGCGCGCGCTCTCGGACGGGCTGTCGTCGAAGGCGATCAGTCGAACGGCCCCTCGAGCCAGAAACGAACGTGACCTGGGTAGCTGTCGATGACGAGGTACCAAAAGTCGTCGTGCGGCAGCACCAGTTCGATCGGACTGGTTTCCCAGAAGCCGCCATACCACACGTTGTACTCATCCCCATCGAGATACGCCTGATAGTTCTCGGCGTTCATCAAGCAGACCCTCGCGGTAGTACCGCGCAACGTCAGCTCGAAACGCGCGCCACCCGCACAAGACCCGATCTCAGACCACAGGTGCTCCATCTCCCCTTTCTAGCGGCGATCGGCCGCCAGCGGAACAGCGGCTGCGGGCCGTTCCATCATCGCTCTCGCGCGCCCGTACGGAGAACAGGGTGAGGTTGTCGGGTCATCAGGGTTTCGACGTGAATCGGTAGCGTCGATCGCCGGCGATGTCGGCGGGGTTGGGCATCTCTTGGTTCGTCCATGTACGGAAAAGATCGCCAGCCCCAGCAGGATGGGGCCGCCCAGGCGCACGAGGATTTGAAGAGCGACGCCCCACCCGGTAGGCCGATCAGAGGCGCTCGCGCCGATCAGTTTGGTGGCGGCGTCGACGACATAGACTAGAGACGCTGACCAGGTGTGCGGGTCGGCGAAGCCGAGCCGGTTCATCAGCGTCGTGCAAGCCAGGACGAGCGCAACAAGGCAGACCACGGATCGTGACCAGCGCAGGCCAAAACCGGACGTCTGCCAATACAGCCGCAGGACGAGGCCTTCAGTGCTAAACCAAGATGTCGCCGGGCGACGCATCTCGATCTCACCGTAGTAGAAGTCACCAGCGTTGGACTCATCTTTCGCGTCTTCGCGGGCCTTGCGGAGCTGCCGGTACACCGGAGCCACATCGTTGGCGTAGACCCGGCGTTGTGGTGCGCCGACGTCCCGCAGCAACAACGCCCAGCCGCCCGCAGAAGCGGCTGCGCCACGCACAATGGCCTCTTCTGTGACCCCGCGGCGCTTTGAGCGCTTCAGCACCCACGGCCATTTCTTCGGCCGAGCCTAGCGATGGCGTCATGGACGCGTCTGAAGGCGGTCTGTGTGCTGTTCGATATATGCAGACCGGATCCAGGTTTCCGCCTGGGTATATGACGACCAGACCGGAAGACCACACGACCCGAGCGTTGAGCTAGCTGGTTCGCCCGTCTGGTTGATGTGTCCAGCCTCGGTGTGTTCGCCCTCCGACGCGCACGCGCACGGTCCCTCGATACGCGGCTTCGGGAATATTCGGATAATCGTGGCGGACAACGGCTCGATAGATGTCTTCGGATACGACGAGTGTCAGGGGTGACGGGGAATGACGGAGCTCGACCTTGACCCTGGGGGCGTCGAGTAGTCGAAAGGCGGTGTCGAGGGCTTCGCCGAAACATCCTTGGCGGTCGTAGTGAATCTCCCCGGCGTGCACGACGGCACGTAGTCGTGGGGATTGGTCGCGGCAGTCGGCCAGGCGTGTTGCCAGATGTGGCATGACCGTGTCCAGCAGCCGGGTCTTGGGTACGTGTTCGGTCGGGTGCAGGAGAACGAGGACACCGTCACCGCGGTCGATGAATGGGTCTCGGTTGTGCTCGGCGATTCCGCCCGCGCGGAGCGCGTGGTTGACCGAGTCGTACATGGCGCGGCGTAGGTGCGCCTTGGCCGGATTGGTGCGGGTCGTGGATTTCTCCATGTCGACCGCCATGATGACGCGGTAGCACATGTTCTCGATATTCATGCGGTTCAGCGTGCGGCGGATGCGCGGCGTCCGGTAAGAGAAGGGACACTGTTGGGAACATCGGCAGAACACGTCCGTCGAGGAGTGCCCGTGGCTGGTTCGAACGGCAGACCGAAGGCCGACCTGTCGCCCCAGGAACGCCTGTTCGCCACGGAGGTAGCTCGGGCACGCGCGGCCGCGCGGGTCAGCCAGCAATGGGTCGGCGACCAGATCGGGTTGTCCAGGAGCAAGGTCTCCGAGGTGTGCTGCGGCAGGTACCTGCCGCAGCGGGAGACGGTCGTGCTGCTCAGCGAGGCGTTAGGGATGGACCGGGAACGGACGCTGCGGCTCTGGCAGGACGCGTGGGAGGCGAACGTCCAGCGTCGGCAACGCGATCGGCTGAACCTACGGGCCTCGGCCCCCACGGGTTGGGACCGGCTCCCGGTCCTGCCGGCCGAGGTGGTGTCGTTGCTGAGGGCACAGGTGCGTATGGCCGAGGAGCTGCCGTACCAGTTGCCAGGCGCGCGGCCGCCGTCCCTGTCGACGGTGTTCGTGCGGCAGGAGCTGGGCAGTGAGCCGGAGGACTTCAAACCCGCCAGGCAGACTCAGGTCGCGCCGCCGATGCCCGACGACCCGTACGCCGACAACCGGTTCGGCCGGGCTGACGCCGGTCCGGGAACGACAGGCAGACCGGCCGCACCGCGGCTGGCAGTGCGTGCGCCCTCCCGACCGGTCCGGGAGGCTCTGGACGCCAACGACCACGTGCTGGTCACCGCCGGGCCTGGCTACGGCAAATCCACGTTGATACAACGTCTGGCCGCGGACATCGCTCAGACATGGGTCGGCCAGGACACGACCGCCGAGACGGTGACCGAAGGTGATCCTCCGCTGACCGAGGTAGTCGTGCCGGTACGGATCCCGGCCCGCGTACTCGCCGGTCGCACCGACCTGCCGCTGCCCGAGGCGCTGGCGGCCGCCCTCTCCGCGGAGTACGGCTCGATGCTGACCGTCGCCATCGGCTCTGCGGTGTTCGCCGAGCGCGTCGCAGGCTGCCGGTGGCTGCTGCTCATCGACGCCGTGGACGAAATCGCCGACCCGGAAGTACGCGCCCGCTTCGTCCGCAGCCTCTCCGGGTGGGCGTCCGAATCACCCGGGCAGCCCTACCGCCTGCTAGTGACCAGCCGGCCGCTGGAGAGCGGCGGGCTCGCACCGCTGCACCGTGATGCGGCCCGCTACGAGCTGCAGCCGTTCGACGCCGAGACCCTGAAGCGGTTCGCGAACCACTGGTTCGACGGCAACGAGGACCTCAGCCGCCGGTTTCTCGCCCAAATCCGGCAGGCACACCTGGACGAGCTGGTCCGCGTGCCACTGCTGGCGACGATCGCCGCGATCATTTTCAAGCAGCACGGCGACCGGCCTCTGCCGGACAACCGCTACGACCTCTACGAGGAGTACCTGACCTATCTGGCCTCGGCACGTCGGCTTCCAGCCGAGACTGGCGAGTTCTCCCGGTTGGTTCGCGACCTGAGGTCTCCCCTACTGGAACACCTGGGCACCACCCGCTTCCGCGCGGACGTATCCCTGACCGCAGCAGCGCAGACGTGGCTGCTCGCCAACACCACCCCCGCACAGCGTCCGGCGGCCTGGCAGAACGACCTGGTCGCACTGCTTCGAAACGTCGGCCCACTGGTCGTTCGGGGTGACGACCTCCAGTTCCTGCACCACAGTTTCGCCGAGCACCTCGCCTCCACCGCCAGAGCCCGGCAACTACCGGTGCCCTTCGACGCGGAGCACCCCGACTGGGCGCAGGCCATCCACACCGCACAGCACGGACGGTCTACCCAGCACGTCCGTATGGTTCTCGTGCACTACACCCATCTGCGGGTCGACCAGGCCGACGCCCTGGTCTCCTGGCTGCACGACAACTCCTCGGGCTTCCAGCAGATCGCGGCCGAACTGCTGTCCCAGCACGTGCCCGTGACACCGGCGGTGCTGGACGCGTTCCTCGACACTGCGAGGGCATGGGCGAGAATCTCCAGCGGCACGGAGATCTTTCGCCAGGCCACCCACGCCACCCACCATCCGCGGCTCGCCGCCTGGCTCCGAGACCTCATACACGATCCCGAGACTAGATGGAACTGCCGCATCGAGGCCGCCGTCGCACTCTGCACCCGGCTGAGCGCCCACGTCCACGAGGCCACTGAGCTGCTGCGAACAGCTATGGACGACGTCGCGCTGGAACTGGGTGACCGGCTGGCAGCCGCCGAAGGTCTCGCCAAAGCCGGCCGGCAACAGCGTGAGGCGGCCGTACGCGGCCTGCGAGCCGTGCTCGGTGATCCCGGCAGGACGCCGTACATGCTGCGCGGCGCCGCCGTCGCGCTCGCGGACCTCGACCCCGCCTGCCACGACGACGCCGTTCAGATGCTGCGAGAAACACTCGCGGCCCCCGCAGCCTCTGCCCGGCATCAGCTACAGGCCGCGATCGGACTGGCCGAGATCGGTGCAGAGTTCCACCCCCATGCCGTTACCACCTTCCGCGCAATCGCCGATGACACCAGTCTCGATACGTCCCCGCGGGTCGAAGCAGCGCTAGCGCTCGGTGACCTGCGGTCGATCTACCTCGACCAGGCCGCCGACCTCCTGACCGGCATGATCACCGACCGCAGTCACTCCGCTTTCGAACGTTGCCAGGTTGCCCGTGCGTTGGTCGAACTCGGACCCGAATACGCAGGGCAAGCGGCTGGTCACCTTCACGCGATCCTGGACGAACCTTTTCTCCCAGCGCACGAGCTGTGGCGTGTGGCCGAGGATTTGGCGACAGCACACCCCGCTTATCGGGAAAAATCCGCAGTGCGTTTACGTCAGATCGTCTCGAGTCTGGGAATGTACTCCAACACGAAGCTGTGGGCGGCGAATGCATTAGCCGGGCTGGGAGCTGAATACCATGAGGAGGCTTCCCGAGAGCTTGCCCTCCTGTCCACGGATCCGACGGCGATGGCGTGGGAGCGCATTGGCGCGGCCGGCAAACTGGCGAGTCTCGGTCCCCATTATCGTGGCGAAGCTGTCGCCACGCTGCGTCAAAAGCTGGCCGACCAGACGGTCGATGCGGACGAACGCCTGGAGGCGGCAGACGAACTCGTAGCGCTCGGCACCGAGTTCCACAATGAGGTGTCCACCGTGCTGCACGAGATCGCGATTGATCCGGCCGGGGATGCAGGCGACCGGGTATCTTCTGCCGCGAAACTCGCAGGCCTCAAAACCACTTTTTGCGGTCAGGCCATCGCGATCATGCGGACGGTCCTCCACGATCCGGGCGCCTCCACAGCTGCGCGAAGAAACGCCGCCCAGAAACTCGTCCAGCTACAGCCCGCCTCTCGGACCGAGAGCGCGGTCGCACTGGCCTCGATTCTGCGTGACACCACTCGTGAGTGGGGGCTGCGCACTCTCGCTGCCCGGCATCTCGCGGATCTCGGCGGAGAATACATTGGCGAGGCTGCCGCCGGCCTACGTGCAATGCTGGATCGTCCGCCACCCAGCCGGTTGTTGTATCAACAGGTCGCGACATCCCTTACGAGTTTCGGTATCGAAATCCGAACCCGGGCCGCCTATGATCTGCGCGCGATTCTGATAACACCGGATGCCACGCCTGAGCGGAAGCAGGCGGCAGCACTCGCGCTGACTGTGCTCGGTCGGGAACACTGGGAGAACGCGGAGCGTGCTCTTTGTGAAATGTTGTCAGATCCAGATGCGGATGCTCACTTTCGCCAGGAAGCGGCAGGCGTCTTCATTCGGCGCCGTTCGCGACATTTGCCTCATGCCTTGGCCGCATTGCGGGCTGTGCTCGCTGATCCGACAGCGACCGCCTGGATTCGGGAAGCCGCGGCGAAGACGTTGGCACGCCAGGGTGAGCAATATCTGAACGACGCCATCGACGGGTTGAGAGCCGCGCTGGCCGACCAGCTGACTCCTGTCGAGACGCGCGCCGAACTCGCCGGCACGCTCGCGGAAATGGGTAGAGATCCCCGAGAACCGCCGAAAGGAGTCTGCGGGCCTTGGCGTCAGAGTCGAGTGTGACCGCGCGCGGTCGTGTGGGTGCGGTATGGCAACTGATGAAGATCGACGCCGCGTACCGCGAAGATGGCTTCGCTGTTCTCTCAGAGGTCCTCGCCGATCCCGCTGTACCGACGAATGACCGCTGTACCGCCGCGACATATCTGATCCAGCTCGACCAGAACCACGCCCAGCTGGTGATTCCGGTTCTGCAAGCGATGCTGACTTCTCCACTGACCAAGCCCTCCGACCGGCTTTCCGTCATTGACCGATTGGCTGATTTCGGTGTCCTCAACCGTGCGGCGCGGACGGAACTGGTGCTGGCGGTGGCCCAGGACCGGACGGCGGACGGATCTGCCCGCAGCCAGGCCGCGTGGCGGCTGAGAGGCGGCGACTACGCCCAGCGGACAACCTCGCTCGAGATCGAGCGAGACCTCCTGAACGACCATCTCGTGCCCGTGTGGGAGCGAGTCACCGGGCGGTATGACTTCCAGATCCACTACACCGACGCTGCCCTCCGCAACGAGAAGATCGCTGCGCTGCGCGATGTCATCAACGAACCCGAGTTCGACCTGGACAGCCGGTTCGAGGCGCATGTCCTACTGTCCGGGTTCGGCCCGGACTTCAAACAGGAAGCAGCCAACGCTCTCGGGAACGTTGCCGAGAGCGTTGGCTCTTCGGCCACCACACTGGGCGGAGCACTCCGTGCGCTTGGCCGCCTAGGCGGCCGGCACCGGACACGAGCGCTGACCCTGGCGGAACGCATCCTCTCGGATCCGACGGAACACCCGGGACGCGGCATCGAAGCGGCGATGACCGCCACCACGATCGGCGGTGCAGGTGGCTCTGGGAACGTCCTCCTGCTGGCGATGATGCGGGACCCAGCGGTGAGCCCTTGGAACCGAATCCGGGCTGCGACGACTCTGGCGTGGCAGGGTTCCTACGAAGCGACGACCCAACTCCGCGAACTGGCCAGCAATCCCTTAGTGTCCCCGTACACCCGTCACCTGGCGGCGGTCACCGTGGCCAAGACGCGATCAGCCGAGCGCGTCACCATGGCCGCCATCCTCGACGACCTCGCCGGTGCCGCTACAACTCCGGCGGCGGCAAAATGGCAGATCGCCGCCGCACTCGCCGGACTCGGGGAACAGCGGGGAACCACGTACCTCCAGAAGATCATGACCGATACCGGCCTGCCTGTGTCGGCGCGCATCGAGGCCGCCAACTCGCTCGTAGCAATCCACCCCATGCACCTGACGGCGGTCGCCGACACACTCCGCGCCATCGCGAAAACACCAATCACCACCGCCGCCAAGCACCTGCGCGCCCTAACCGTGCTCGGCTCACTCACCAGACCACACTGCGACGAAGCCATCGCGGCGCTGCGACAGGTCGTACTGGACCGCACTAAACCGCCGACAGCGCGCTGGCGCGCCGCCTACACCATGACCTGCCTCCGCCGCGACACAGCGACCGAAAGCGCGTTCGCCGTGCACCAGATCATCCGAATCACCCACACCCCGACCCATATCAAGCAACGCGCTGCCCGAGCCCTGGCGCAATGGAGTCCAGCTCACCGCGACGAGGCACGCCGCGTCCTCGCGCAAGACACGAAGTAACTCCTCGTTACCAGCAATCTAAGATCAACTGGCGATATTGGAGCGACCGGTACGCGCCGAAACCCGTCCGAGACCGCCCCAACGAGGAGGAACGAGGGACCACAGGCCCTATGCACCACGTGCACCGACGCGCGACCATCGGCATCTGCGCGTGTCTCTCCGAAGGCGCGACTCGCGGCATGAGCGGACGTTGGCCGTGGCGTTGCCATGGGCGTTCGCGTCAAGTCGTCACCCGACGACATCTACGGCCTAGGATTAACTAGTGGCACATCGCTTCGGCGAGGCTTGCCGCACCCTCCGGTGCGCAGGAAGGCATGCCAGGACTCACCGAGCCTCCGCCATCCGGCCTTGGGGCAGCAACAGCATCCATTGCTGTGAACTACGCGAATGGCGATCCTCGAACCACGGACCCCACCCCCGCACGGCCTCGTGGCCGATCGTGAGGTAGCGGCGGCTGTGCACGGATTGGACGAGGTACCCGTTGCCGTCCGGGCTGTCTTCGAAGCGCCAACGCTGCCGTGGTTCCCCTGTGTTCTCCGACATCACCGGATGAATGTCACCCGAAACCTCGAAGGTGGCATCGAGAACCAGCCCGTTGGCCACGGACACGATCAGCACCTCGTCTTTTTCGCCACGCGCCTCCAGCCGCCAGAGCTGATGCGACTGGCCGTGCGGTGACCACACAGTTACGTCACCTCCGGGCTCAGTGCCGATGGGGGTGTCGAGAGCGAACCCGCACGCTCTGTTGACCAAAAGAAAAGGACCGTCCTTCGACATCTTCGCTCCCTTGAACGGGGCCCGAGAACCGCGTTGTGCAATATCGGACTCACCTTGCGCCAGCAGCGACGACACCGGCAGCACCAGTACGGCGACGGTCAGCGCACCGATGCCAGCGACCCAGCTCATCCCCTCCACGATGGGGCGCCACGGGTGGTGCGCGTCTCCGAGCCAGTTCAACAACCCGAAGTGGATCACCGCCCACGTCACGACTCCGCCGGCAACCAGCCACACCGCGCGACCACTTCGCCTAGCCAAATCGACCCCCACCCGACAACGAACGTCCGCGTCCTGGCTAACAGATCGCGAAGGGCGGTCATTTCGCTACACCAAATCGTGTCCGGCTCAGACACTTTCAGATCGGTGGTCTGTGGACAACGCCGCTCCAGCTGGAATCGGTCGCCTACTTCGGTGACGTTCGCCCCGCCCTCCCGCGTTGACCAGCTCGCCGCGGTCGACCCGGACGACACCGTACGTGCCGCCGGTGAGCGGCAGGAACATTACAGCGCGCTCCCGCGCAACGTGGCTCTAACTACGAGCATCCGTCTCGACACACTCGTGAATCGTCGACTCCGCCAAGTGTTCGCTCAGCGGCATGAGCGGACGTGGACGTGGGGAGCCCACCCGGTGATCGGGCCATAGCCCTGGGCAGGTCGCCGTGCTTCATGCGGCCGGAGAGCCGGCCATCTGTGGGGAGGGAATCTCGGACCTGTGGTCGAATCCGGTGCCGCGCGATCGACGTACGGGTGAGAGCGGCGGACGGTCGACGGATCGAACGTGTCCAGTGGCCCGCATGTCACACCGACGGCCCCGCCGACTGGCCAGAGGAAGGGTATTCAGGATGCGTAGGACACCACTGCGGCTGTACATGTCCATGTCGGTCGACGGGTACATCACCGGGCCGGACGACCGGCCGGGTCAGGAACTCGGCCGCGGCGGAGGGCGGCTGTTCAACTGGCTCGACGACCGGATGTCCGCGGGGATCAACGGGCAGGTGTATGCCGAGGCCAGTTCGACCGGCGCCGTGATATCCGGACGCCGCACGTTCGAGCTGGCTGGCCGCTGGAACGGCGACCACCACGACGGCGTGCCCATCCATGTGCTCACCCACACCATCGATCCGGCCGACGAGCCACCGGGCAGCGCGAAGTTCTACACCGACGTCAACGCGTGTGCCAACGAGGCCAGGGAAGCGGCGGGAGATCGAGCCGTGCTGGTCCACGGTGCGGGTGCGGCGCGGGCTCTGCTGGCGGCAGGCCAGCTCGACGAACTCGAACTGCACCTCGTCCCCGTGTTGCTCGGCGACGGAAGGCGGTTGTTCGAGGCGACCGGACTCGGCCGCATCGAACTGGAGCCCGTCCGGCGGCTCGAAGGCCGCGACGTCACGCACCTGCGATACCGCGTAGTCCACCAAGAAGCACAACAGCCATGACCGCCGCGTTGCCGATGCTCGGTGCTCCCGACGTCAGCGGTTACGCCGAAGGGCCGCACTGCTCGGGCCACCGACGCTTGCTGGCGACTGCGACGAAGCGGAGCTTGCGCGTTCAGTGATCGCGATGCCCGTGAGGGGGTTGAGCCGTGGGGAGCGTCGAACGCAGTGATCGCGCGATTGCCTGCACAACGGGCGTGGGTAGCCCCAGCGTCGGTGCCGATCGCAGCTCCACCTCGAACTCAAGATCGACCTCTGCACAGCCGCAATCCAGGTATTCCTCCGCGGCGAAACATCGGTTGGCCAAGTCCGAGTCGAAATCCGGCGACCAGAACCGAGCTCGACAGCGTGTTCCTGCGCCTTGTTCAGGGCCGCGCACAGCGCTTTCGTGCCGACAATCCGGTTGGCCGACCACATAGCCGTCCACCAGCTTGCTGGTGGACGGCTATGTGGCGTACTGAGCGTCCCAGCGAATTCCCGTGACCAGCTCGTCAACGAAGGTGAAATTCTCGTGCATGGTCACTTGTCGGCCAGCGCCAACGACACCAGCCGATCGATCACCTCGGTCAGCGAGAAGCCAGCGGCCTTCATCATCCGCGGGTAACGGCTGTAGGAGGTCAACCCCGGCAGGGTGTTCACCTCGTTGAGCACTACACTGCCGTCTTCCTTAACGAACAGGTCCACCCGAGCCAGACCGCGGCAGCCCAACGCGCGGTAAATGGCCTTCGCGGTTTCCTTCACCAGATCGCGCGACTCGTCGGAGATATCGGCGGGGCAAATGAACGAGGAGTTCTCGGACCCGGTTTCCGGCGAGGCTTCCTGGTGAATCTTGAAGAATCCGTGCGTGAGCACCACCCGGTCCAGCTCGCCGATCAGCAACTCCGAACCATTACCCAGGATAGAGCTACCGACCTCGCTGCCGACCACGGCTTCCTCGATCAGCACCTTCGCGTCGTATTCCCGGGCAGCGGTCAGCGCTGCGGACAGTTCTTCCTTGCTGGACACCTTGCTGACCCCGAAGGCGGAACCGGACCGGGCCGGCTTCACAAAAACGGGGTAGTTGAGCTGGTCGGGGTCGACATCCGCGTCGGAGTTGACGATCCAGAATTTCGGGGTGGCGATTCCGGCGTTGCTGACCACGGTGTAGGTCAGCGATTTGTCCATACACACTGCGGAACTCGGGATATCGCAGCCGACATAGGGGATGCCAGAAAGTTCCAGCAGGCCTTGCATCGCGCCGTCTTCACCGAACTTGCCATGCAGCACGGGCAGCACGACATCCAGGCCGATCGAGTCGTACTTACCCTCGTCCAGCACCAGCAAGCCGCGGGTGCTCCGGTCCGGCGACACCACGACCGGGCGGCAGTCGCCGCTTTCCCAGTCCCCATCCGGGCCGTCGCAGAGCTTCCACGCGCCGTCGCGGGTGATGCCGATCCAGAACGGTTCGTACTTGGCCGTATCGAGGCTCTTGGCTACCTCACGCGCCGACTTGACGGAGACGGGGTGCTCCTCGCCCGAACCGCCGAACAAGATGCCGAGCTTCAACCTAGCCATGATGCCTCCCATTTTCGAAATTCAGGCAGTTAAGGAGCTTGTTTTCCACAATATCCTGGAGCGCGTGATCGGTGGTCAGCTGGGGTGCAGGCGGGCCAGTGCGGTGGTGATCAAGCCGGTCCAGGGCCAGTGTGCGGCGACGGCCTGATGATGGAGGGCTGGTGGATCACGAAGTGAAGATCGGATACAGCTTCTGGGGCTTCCTTGTCTCCGGAATCCTCGACACCCCGACGGCGGACGCAGCCATCGCCGCACGCTGGTCGACGGCCTGCGCTCCCGCGAGCACCAGCTGGTTTTCCTGCAACCTGACCGCGACCACGCCAAGGTCGGCCTGGGCCTCTCCGCGCATTACACCTGAGACATCGGCCCGCCCGAGGTCGACGCAATATTCCTGGAGTGGCGGTGGCCGATAACCGGCCGCAACACCACCTGGTGTGGCGCTGCCGGGCACACCTGTGATTTGCACCGTCAGCTGGAGCTGCTCGACAACTACACCGACCGACGCAGAGCCTTGGGCGTTGGGGCGGAGCGCTCCCGAATCTTGACGTGTTGGTCCGATCGGAATGGCGCGGATCGTCCACCGCCACCGAGCGGCCGTCCACAGGTTGATCATGGTCATCCACGCCAGTGCGTCGGTGATCCGTTGGCTTGAATCGAATGCGGCAGATTCGGCCGCCCCGCTGCCAGCGATGGAGGCGGTCGCGGCGTTGCCAGAGCTATCGCGAATACCAGGCGATACGGCCATGTTCGTTGGCCGTTCTGACGAGCTGGCGCAGCTCGAGCGCGTGCTGCACGGCTCTGGGCGGGCGGCGGTCGTCACTGTGCATGGGCTGGGTGGCGTCGGCAAGAGCACACTGGCGGCCCACTTCGCTCACCTCAACGCCCACAAGTTCGGGGTCCGTTGGTGGATCACTGCGGACTCGCCTGTCGCCATCAGCGCCGGCCTGGCCGAGCTGGCCATCTCACTCGTTCCCGACACCGCGGGCCTGCCCGCCGAGCAGCGCAGCGAGCTGGCGACACGGTGGCTGGCCACTCACGATGGTTGGTTGCTGATACTGGACAACATAGCCTCCGCCAAACACACCGCTGCACTGCTGGAGCGCGTGCGGACCGGCACCGTGCTCATGACCAGCCGCCAGGCCACCGGGTGGCACGCTATCGCCACCACCGTCAACCTCGACGTCCTGGCCGAAGAGCACGCGGTCGAACTGGTGACCAAGATCCTGCGAGCACACAATTCTCAGGCGCACCTGGAGCAGGCAGCAGAGTTGTGCCGCCTGCTAGGCGGCCTGCCGCTAGCGATCGAGCAAGCTGGCGCCTACATGGCCGAGACATCCACCAGTCCGCTCGAATACATGAACTTGCTGGACCGGTATCCGGCCACCATGTACGACGAGATCGCCGAGAACGGCGATACACAACGCACGGTGGCCCGGATCTGGCGTCTCACACTGGACAACCTCGCCGATACACCGCTGGCTGGCCGGTTGCTGCGGACGCTGGCCTGGTATGCCCCCGACGACATTCCCGCCGACCTTCTATCCGGGCTCGCCGAAGAGCCCCTGCTCCGCAAGGCGCTCGGCAGACTAGCTGCCTACAGCATGATCACCCTCAATACTGACACGATCCGCGTGCACCGCCTCGTGCAAGCCGTGACCCGCACTCCCGACAGGGCCGATCCTCATCGTCAGCCTGAGGATGTTGCCCACGCGCGCGCCACAGCCGCCGACCGCCTCGCCAAGGCCGTCGCCGATGCGCACCATGACGCGCCTGCGGACTGGCCCATCTTCCAGGCGAATCTGCCTCACGCGATGGCACTACTCGACCACTCCGACGAGCTCGACGCCGATACGACATCACATTGCGCCCTTGCCAACCGTTTCAGCCTCCACGCTCTATGCCAGGGCGATACTGCTGCAGCGATGGCACTGGCCACCCGCGCCATGAACAGCTCTGAACGGCTCTACGGCCGCGACCACCCAAACACCCTGGCCTCGCGCAACAACCTGGCATACGTCTACGAATCAGTCGGTGATCTGAGCAGTGCGATCCCGCTGCACGAGGCGACATTGGCCGACTCTGTACGCGTGCTCGGAACCGACCATCAGAACACGCTGGCTTTTAGAAGCAACCTCGCCGGAGCCTACGAGTCGGCCGGCGATCTGGGGCGTGCGATCCCGCTGTACGAGCAAACACTGACCGCCTGTCTACGAGCGCTTGGAGCCGACCACCCCCACACGGTGACCGCATGCAACAACCTGGCCTACGCTTACCGGTCGATTGGCGATCTGGAACGCGCGATACCGCTTTTCACGGCCACGCTCGAGGCCGCCGAGCGGGTGCTGGGAGCCGACCATCGGTATACGCTGGTCGCGCGACACAACCTGGCTAGCGCATACCACTCGATAGGTGATCTAGAAACCTCGATCCTCCTGCACGAGGCCACACTGGCTGATCGAGAACGGATCCTGGGACCCGAACATCCGGACTCACTGAACTCGCGGATGAACCTCGCCTGCGCCTACCGCGCGGCAGGCGACCTAGGGCGTGCGGTCCCGATGTACCAATCAGCTCTCGCCGATGCCGAACGAGTACTTGGGCCCGAGCACCGCCTGACGAAGCTAATTCGCTCAAACCCGATACGTCAAACGCACGACCACAACTGACTGGCTTCGCTCGGCCGATCGTTGAGAAGACATCACCATTCCAATGGGCGCGCATGAGTCTGTGGAGTAAGTGGCCACAGCGCTCGCAGGGGGGACGCTCGGTCGCCGAGTAGCCAGATCAGGTGATCTACCGGACTTTCGGAAAAGCACACGATCCGGTTCGCGGCGCCGAGGGGACCGAACCGCGCAGCCCGCCCTCCCACAGAATGTTCGCCAATCGGCCCTTGGGAGGACAGGGCCGCGATCAGGGCGAAAGTTGGTTGAGTCCGCACGACTGTCCGGCCGCGGCAGCCTTCTGTGTAGTACTCGTCGATGACGACCGCGCCGGGCTTACGGTCGTCGACCGTAAGAAGGGTCGCTTGTTCGCGGTAGACATCGACAATCAGGGAGCTCCTCGGTCACCGACATAGGCACCCGCCGCCCACACCCAATCGTCGCCGGATACCGCTTCGGCCTCTGGCAGAGCAACCCCACCATCGCTACTCGACGAGCGATGGACGCAGGTGACGCCAGCCGGGCAACCCTCTCGCAGCACTTCGCATGTCCTTGGCATCCGTGCTCGGATGAGTCGAGAACGTCGTCCTGGCGCGGAAGACTTGACGGCGACGGGCATCCCTAACTATCCCGCCTTGGAGTAAGCCCCGGCCACTGAGGCTGTCAGCCCCATCTGGCATTGTGATTTCCGTGGTGCCGAAAGCTGCTCTGGCCGATGTCGACGATCTCAAGAAATTTGCGATGATGTCCGCATCGTGGCGAGCCTTGCCTGAAACCGTCCAGAAACTAGTGCTCCCGCTGCTGGACCAGATGACGGAACTGGACCTTCCGGTGAGGTCAGGGGTCGCGCGACATGGGACAGACGCCACCATCACTTTCCACGGTACGCATCCGATGGTGCCGTACGGGCGTTCACGCTGGGAGATGAGCAACTCGGCCAAGCCCTGGATCAAGGCCAACGGGGAATACCGCAAGCGGACTGAGGCACTCGAGGACACACGTACTACGACGCTCGTCTTCGTCACGATGCGGCATTGGGAGAAGAAACACGAATGGGCGGCCGAGAAGCGGGCCGAAGGAGTCTGGGCTGACGTTCGTGTACTCGACTGCGCCGACCTGCACCTCTGGCTCTCTTCTCAGCCAGAGGTGCACCAATGGTTGTCCACCGAGATCGCGCGGTACCTACCCGCGGACCGCGCCGTTCCGGCGGAACTGCCGACGGGAGTCCCCTCGTTCGTAGGTCGCGAGGAAGAACTCGCCATCGCCAGCGGGCCAGCATCATTGGTCGTGATCTGTGGGCAGCCGGGCATTGGCAAGTCCACGCTCGCTGTGCACGCCGCCGGGGACACAACCAGCGACTATCCGGATGGCCGACTCTATCTCGACCTGCGTGGGACTCATCCGGATGCGGTCGCACCGGCTGACGCGCTCTCCCAGGTACTGGGCAGCCTGGGTGTACCCGAACTTAGCAGAGCGCGGTCCACTAGCGAACTGGCAGCTCTCTACCGAACTGAGGCCTCACGGTCGAAGTTCGTGCTGGTGCTCGACAACGCGAGAGACGAGGAGCAAGTGCGGCCGCTCCTGCTGGGTGAGTCACAGTCAAAAGTGATCATCACCAGTCGCAATCAACTAAAGGGCCTGAACACCGTCCATCGGATCCAGCTAGGCGTGCTGACCAGCGATGAAGCCGTCCAGATGCTGCGCAGCCGCATCACAGACGAACGTCCAACCGCAGAACCTGACGCGCTCGATGAGCTCGCCGCCCTTTGTGGCTGTCTGCCACTCGCGCTGGCCGTCGTCTCTAGCGGCGCGATGGCAGAGCCCAGCTCGTGGTCTCTCATGCGCCTCGCCGCCAAGCTCAAGGACGAGCGACGGAGGCTCGACCGGCTGCGCGCTGGCGACGTCGAGGTACGAGCCAGCCTCCAACTCTCCTACGACCTGCTAACGCCCGAGGAACAGACAGCATTCAGTGAGGTTTGCCTTATTCCAGGACCCTCACTCGGGTGCGAACTTGCCGGTGTGGCCGTTGCTGCCGACGAGGATGATGATGCCGAGCTGTTCATGATCAGGCTCGTCGAACGCTGCCTTGCCGAGCCGACGGACGCCCAGGGCCGGTTCCGGCTGCACGACTTGGTCCGTCTTTTCGGCAAAGAGATCATGTACCGGGGCCTGGATGCCTACCAGTCACCGGCCGCGAGTCTCCGCCTCCGCCGGCACCTCGTCAGCCACGCCCAACGATCGCTCGCACTGCTGCGTGCTGGTAGAGACGTCCTGTCAACCGATGTGGACCCCAGCGAGGTCCGCCGCTGGTTCGCCGCGAACATTCTCAATGTCGTGGCTGTGTTGCACGAAGTGGATCAGCTCGGGGCACACGGCACAGCCGTCGGCCTCTGCCGCGATCTCTGCTTCTACGCAACTGCCCAGTCCGATTGGAGGCGGCTCGACGAGTTCGCGCGACTCGGACTCGACATCACCGAGAGGGCACGGAAGAAGGAGGTCCTCGACGCCGCAGAAGCAGCTATGGCCGAGTCAATGTTCACCACATTTGTCGCCGAGAGCGCGACCGCGCGGCACGACCGCCGCGCAGCCAGCCTCTACGCCGCGAAGAGCATGATGCCTACCGTGCCCGACAACGCGCCACTGTTCCAGAAAACGTTGATACAGCAAGCAAGCGCATCCAGCTTGCGCCTGCAAGGCCGATACGACGAAGCCCTCGAGCTCTTCCTCGAAGTTCACCGCAGCTGGCACTCCCAAGGACACCACAACCAATACAACGCCAGGGCCGCCGCACACGACATCGGCCTCACTCTCACGGAGATGGGCCGCCCATCTGAAGCGATTCCCTACCTAGTGCAAGATCTCAAACTCGCCCGCAGTCACGGTGACACCGCGGAAATCGCCCAGTCCCTGCACTCTCTAGGCCTCGCTCAGAAAGCAAACAATCAACTCGACGACGCTGAAGCCTCGCTGGCTGCTTCGGCAGAGGCATTTGCATCATGCGGCATTCCCATCGCCGAAGGTGCCGCGCTAAACGACCTCGCGCTCGTCCTGTACATGCAAGGTCGTCAAGGCGAAGCATGCCGACATCACCACACCGATTTCAAGCTGTGCGAGTCGTTGGGAGATGCGGAAGGAGCCGCGCTCGCTCTCGTCGGCATCGCGAACAATCTCTTGAGCCTCGGCATCGAGAACGCCTCGTATGCGGCACACTGCCTCATCCACGCACTACAGCGAGTCGATAGCCGCACTAGCGGCAGAACCATCGGCTCGGCGGTGGCATCTGTGGGAGAACTCGCCTACAAACTAGGCAGGACGGAGCTTGGTGCCCATGCCTTCGCGGTTGCGGCAAGGGCATACGAAGTAAGCGCGGTTCCCGACGGGGAACTGAACGTCTTGATACGCCACAGGGCCGCCTTGTCCGATGCAGGCTTCACCGAAGAGGCCCGCTCCTTGGAGCAACGCGCGAAAAAACTGCTGACCGACGCTAAACCCTCCTCGCTGGTCAACCATATCAAGAACCAACGAGAGTGACGGCGAGAGCCGAGATACATCAGGCCCGCGCGAACCAAGTCCCGACTCAGGCCAAACCACCGGTGCTTCGATCGCCCCCGGAACCGGAGTACAAGCTCCGCCAACGTCCTCTCATCGGCTACTTGTTGAATGGCGGTACGACTGATGCCGGGCCAGGCTTGGTCGAGGTGTTCGAGGGGTGGCTCTCTCATCGGCTGCCCACCATGTTGTCGGGTGTGGCTCACTCATGGCGTGCCCCCGTCGAGCACCGTGGCGGGGTGTGGCTCAAGAGGGGTCTGCTCAGCTCGAAGTAGCGCTGCCCACCTCGCCTGATACCAGTCCAGGAACGGCGAGGAGAACAGCGTGGCACCAATGATCATCGGAGTGGACCCTCACAAGCGGTCCGCCACCATCGAGATCATCGACGAACGCGAGACCGTGCTGCACACCGGCCGGTTCGGCACCGATCAGGACGGCTATCACCGCATGCTGGCCACCGGTCGCCGGCATCCGCAACGGATGTGGGCGGTCGAAGGCTGTCAGGGCATCGGCCGCCATCTCGCCCAGCGCCTGGTCGCCGACGGCGAGGCCGTGATCGATGTGCCAGCGAAACTTTCGGCGCGGGTGCGGGTGTTCGCCACCGGCCAGGGCCGTAAGACCGACCCGGTCGACGCGCACTCGGTGGCCGTGGTCGCCTTACACACCAAGGATTTACGGCACGTTCAGGTTGATGACGCGACGGTAGCGCTGCGCTTGCTGGTCGATCATCGTGACGAACTGGGCCACGCTCGCACTCAGGTCGTCAACCGGTTGCACCGTCTGCTGCTGGAACTGCTTCCCGGCGGGGCGAAGAAGTTCCTGTCCCTCACCCAGGCCCGCGCCCTGCTGTCCTCGATGCGGCCGCGTGATGTAGTGGGCAGGACCCGCCGACGGCTGGCCGCGGACCTGGTCACCGAGCTCGGTCGGATCGACAAGCGGATCAAGATGGCAGACGCCGAACTGGGTGAGCTGGTCACGTCCACCGGCAGCACACTGCTGGAACTGTTCGGGATCGGCCCATCCAGCGCTGCCCGCCTGCTCGGTGACATTGGTGATATCAGCCGGTTTGCAGACAAGGGGCGGTTCGCGTCCTGGAACGGCACAGCGCCGTTGGAAGCATCGTCCGGTGATCGCCGTCGACACCGGCTGTCACGGGCGGGAAACCGCAGGATCAACCGGGTGCTGCACGTAATGGCCATCGTCCAGCTCCGTCACGACACCTCCGGCCGCGCCTACTACCAGCGCAGACTGGCCGACGGCAAGACGAGCATGGAAGCGGTACGGTGCCTGAAACGCCGCCTGTCAGACACCGTCTACCGCAGAATGGTCGCCGACACAGAGCGCGCAGCGGCAGGCCCAGGAGGACATTCGGGGGCGACTCCTGACTCCAGCGCGGCTGCCCTGAACCCCGTGGCCAGCACTTCGGAACAGTCACTTCCCGAACCCGCCAAGCACAAGGATAGGACAGTGACTTCCTCGTCCGCTTGACACAGAGGGGAGCCATGAGAGTGCGTGATCGATGGGCGCCACCAGACGAGGGGCCCGCCCTAATGGTCGCGGACACGCATCCCCCTGTCCAATCACAAGGCTCCAACCTCCCGACGCGACATCGAGGCCCCAACCGCGAAAACCGGGGCCTCCGGCTGCCCAGCAGAGCCCATAACGCCTCCCCCACTTGAGCGGTTCTCATACCCTGCTCAGCCCAGATTCCATGACATGGTTCGTGACATGAACACGCGTCATCTAGGGGGATTTCTGAGGTTTCAGTGAATCCGAGTGATGCTATAGTCGCTGGTAGAGGCCATAGTTAAGGAACTTAACGGCCCTCCGGAGGCAGGTGTCGCAGGTTCGAATCCTGCCGAGGGCACACAGTCTGACCGCGTATTTCACCAATGCGGTCGCCGGGCGCGCGGCACGGATAGGTCAGTTGCCGCAGAACGGCCCCGAAGTCTACGAGCACCGCGGCGCGGCAGCCTTGGCCCATCCCTCAAAGAGAGCCGACGCCAGCCAATGACGGCTTGCGAAGGCCATCTGCTCGGCAGTAACGCCACATCCGCCTTCAGAAGGACGCTTCGGGTCCGCTCCTCGCGCCAGCAAATAAGCCGTGACGTCCACGTGCAGCGGCTCGCCTGTCTGCGTGTGACTGTCGATCTCGACGTCAATGGCATGGTGCAGCAAAGTAAGCCCATCATGCTCTTCATTGATGTCAGCGCCGCCGTCGAGAACTTCACCGAATTCGATCGACATCAAGATAAGCCCGCCTTCGCGCTCAGCGAGGTGTCCACATAGGACTCCCGACGTTCGCTCGCCTGTCGTAGCAGCGCGAGAGCCTCTTCGGAGGGGGATCCGGCGGGGGTCGTGCAGACGATCAGCATCTGGTCCGGCGAGCGGGCGATCGACAATGTCTGCTGCGTGATGGTCACCGTGCCGACGACGGGATGGTGCAGGTCGTAGGACGCGGCGTCGCAGGGTGCCACGCGGTGGTCGCCCCAGAGTGCGACGAACTCCGGGCTCTTCATCGTCAGTTCGCCGATCAGTTCCGCGAGCAGTGGGTCCTGCGGGTGCCTGCCGACGGTGCTCCGCAGGTTGCCGACCACCGCGCGGGCCTTGCGCTTCCAGTCCGTGTACAGCTCCCGGCAGTGCGGGTCCAGGAACAGGATCCGGCTCATGTTCGGCCGCTCCGCCGGGTTGTCCGGGCTGTGGAAGTCCAGGTGGCCTGCCAGCAGGGCGTGTCCGAGGGTGTTCCACGCCAGTACGTCCGTCCGCCGGCCGAGCACCAGCGCCGGGACGCCGTCCACGGCGCGCAGGAGGTCCCGCGTCTCGTCGGCGAGCTTCTCGGGCCGGGGGCGGCGCGGGCGGGGAGTGCGGCGGGCGGCATCGGCGAGGCGGTTGAGATGCTCGCGTTCGTGGTCGTCGAGCAGCAGGGCGCGGGCGATCGCCTCGAGGACTTCGGCCGAGGCTCCGCGGGACAGCCCCTGCTCCAACCTCGTGTAGTACGAGACGCTGACGCCCGCCAGCTGGGCCAGTTCCTCGCGTCGGAGCCCGGCCACCCGCCGTCGCGGCCCGAGGTCGCGCAGGCCGACGTCGTCCGGTCGTAGCAGCGCACGTCTGGCCTGCAAGAAGTCGCCGAGTGGGCCGGGTCCGTCCATACCCCCAGTATCCGGCGCACGGCCCGATCCCGGCCACCCCCTGTGAGGGGTAGGACAACGCGGGACTGGTTCGTGCGCGCCCCCGTGTCCAGGCTCGGTCTCAGTCACCGAACCGAGGGACGGACCACATGGATCAGATCACCCTGGGCGACGTCACCGTCACCCGCGTCAAGGAGTTCTACGGCTCGGTCGAGCTGAGTCCGGGCCAGTTCTTCCCGGACAGCCCCGACGGCTCATGGGACGAGCACCGCGGCTGGCTGGCACCCGATTTCTGGAACCCGGAGACCGGCGAGTGCCACTCGGCGATCCAGTCGTGGCTGTTGCGCAGCGAAGGGCGCACGATCCTCGTCGACACCGGCGTCGGCAACCACAAGGACCGGCCCTACGCGCAGGTGTGGAGCCGCAGGGACACCGGCTATCTCGACAACCTCGCCGCCGCCGGAGTGCGCCCCGAGGACGTCGACATCGTGGTCAACACACACTTGCACATCGACCACGTCGGCTGGAACACCCGGCTCGACGGCCGTGCCTGGGTGCCGACCTTCCCGAACGCGACGTACCTGATGACGCGGCGGGACTTCGAGTTCTGGGACCCGGCCAACGAGCACGAGACGGTGCTCGGCCGCGGCAACCAGAACGTCTTCGAGGACAGCGTCACGCCGGTCCACGAGGCGGGGCTGACGCACCTGTGGGACGGGTCGTACCGGATCGACAAGAACCTGCGCCTCGATCTCGCTCCCGGGCACACCCCCGGCTCGTCCGTGCTCGCACTGGAGTCCGGCGGCGACCGGGCCCTGTTCGTCGGGGATCTGGTGCACACCGCGCTGCAGATCGTGGAGCCGGAGACCAATTCCTGCTTCTGCGAGGACCCGGCCGAGTCCCGGGCCACCCGGCACAAGCTGCTCGGCCACGCCGCCGAGACCAACGCGCTCGTCTTCCCCGCGCACTTCGCCGGCCAGGGTGCCGCGGAGGTCGAACGCGACGGGTCGAAGTTCGCGATCAAGGAGTGGGCGGGCTTCTCCCGCATCTCCTGACATTCCAGGAAAGGAAGCGTTTCCCGTGACCCAGTACGCAGACCCGGTCGTCGAAACCCCGGCGGGCGCCGTGCGCGGCGTCCGCGACGACTCCGGCGAGTTCTACCGTGCCATCCCCTACGCGGCGGCACCGATCGGTGCCCGCCGTTTCGCCTCGCCCGCACCGCATCCGGGCTGGTCCGGCGTCCGCGACGGCACCCGGCCTTCGCCGACGGCTCCCCAACCGATCCGCGACTTCGGCGAGCTCGACATGACCCCCTACTTCGGACCGGGCTGGGTCCGGGGCGAGGAGTACCTGACCGTCGACGTCCGCACGCCCGCCGCAGACAGTGGCAGGCGGCCCGTCCTGGTCTTCGTGCACGGCGGCGGATTCGTCACCGGCTCGAACCGCGCCGCGCTCTACGACGGCAGCGCGTTCGCCCGCGACGGCATCGTCCTCGTGACGGTGAACTACCGCCTCGGCATCCCCGGTTTCCTCGACCTGGATGGCGCGCCGCCCAACCGCGGACTGCTCGACGTGCTCGCCGCGCTCGGCTGGGTACGCGCCACGATCGCGGCGTTCGGCGGCGACCCGGACAACGTCACGGTCTTCGGCCAGTCCGCGGGCGCCACCCTCGTCGGAGGGCTACTCGCGACGCCGGAGGCCAAAGGGCTGTTCCGGCGGGCGATCATCCAGAGCGGCAGCGGCACCGGCGCCTTCACCCCGGAACAGGCGCGACGGGTCACCACCACGGCGGCCGCCACGCTGGGCGTCGAACCGACCGCCGACGCCTTCTCCGCGATCCCGGACGAGCGCTTCGTCAAGGTCTTGCCCGCGCTGGCCGGACTCGACCTGCGCACCAGCACCGCCACAGATCCGTTGGCAGGCCTCAGCCCGTTCAGCCTGGTCCTCGCGGTCCAGCCCGTCGACGGTCTCGCGGATGGCCCGGCCCGCGACGTGGACCTGCTGATCGGCACCAACACCGAAGAGGGGAACCTTTACCTTGCGCCGCAAGGAAATGGGGAGTCTTCCACGGAGGCCGATGTGCTCGGGGAGGCTCTGTTCGGCGCCGGTACGGCCCGCATGGCGCAAGCCCACGCGCAAATTTCGGATGGTCGCACACACGTTTACTCGTTCGGATATCGCTCGACGGCCCTGAACGGACGGCTCGGTGCCGCCCACACCGTCGAGCTGCCTTTCGTCTTCGACATCGCCGACAAGCCTTGGTTGCACGGCGACACAGGCCTGCTCGGTCCCGGCCCCGCCCCGGACGGCCTCGCGGCCCGGATGCACGGCGCCTGGGTCGCGTTCGCCGTCACCGGGGACCCGGGCTGGGCCGCGTACGACCCGTGGCGGCGGTTCAGCCAGTACCTCGGGTATTGAGGGGTAAGGCAAACGTGTCATGGCGTGGGGCCGGTGTCGCTTCTGCGTACGCGTTCTCCTGGTAGTGAGGGCCTCTTTGCCTACTCTGACGGTAGGGAAGGAGGCTTTCGCTACCGTCGGATGTGGTCCCTGGTGACGGTGGGGCGGCTGTGGCCTCGGCGGCTGGTCGTGACACGCGAGATCCGGGTCTGAGCACGCGAGTACGGTGCCGCGTCACCCAGCCACCGCCTCACCCGAGACACGCCACGTTTGCCTAACCCCTCAAATAAACCTGGATGACCTTGTCCGGCCTGGCCAGTAGTCTCCAGCGGACGACCGAACCAGGGGGAATGCGCGTGTCGAGCCACTTCGAGGCGATCGGGATCGGCTTCACCGACCAGAACGAGTTCGGGGAGAAGGTCATTTCCCTTGTCGGTATGGGCGAAGCCCGGCAGATCACCGCGAAGCTCAGTGAACATGTTTGGACTGATGCTTCGGGTGCCCGGCTGGTCGCACAGGTCCGCGGCCGCGGGATCGAGTACCTCTTGCCGTGTCTGGCCGGCACGACGCCCGCGGTGCCGGTACGCGGCGTTCGCCTCGTCGACGACGAGACCGCGACGCTCGAACTCCTCGACGGTGTCGACGGCGAGTTGGTCTGTCCCATCGCGGTGGAGCTGGAAGACCGAGCGGTACTCGCCCACTCCGGCGGGGAGCTCGAGACTGGGTCACTGGTGCTGGCCGCGCTGGCCGAAGACGTCACCGTGCACGCCGACGCCGAGGCCTACGATGCCTCGCAGGGCGACGATGGACCGAAATTCGCCGCCGACCACTTCATCCCTTCCGGCACCTTCGCGTTCGGAGAGCCCGCGTCCGACTGGACGCCCTCCGCCCACGCGCTGTTCGCCGGTGAGGTCATCGAGGCCGAGACTCCCGTCAACACCGTTACCGGTGCGGCATTCCATCGGATCCGGGTCCGCACCATCGCCGCGATCGAACTCGACGTCGCCATCGCGACCACCGCCCTCAAGGAACTACCCGCGCGCGGCAACATCCTGACCGGAACCTTCTTCCTTACCGGAAGGCTGGGACTACAGCCGGCCGGGCCCACGGAGAAGCGGCGGCGCTGGTTCCGGCGATAGGCTCGCGACTCAAGTCCCGGAGATGGCCCGGATTCCGGCGATCAACCGGTCGACGTGTTCGGGCGTCGTGCCGATGCCGATACTCGCGCGCACAGCGGTCGGCGTGGTCGCGCCCGCTTCGTCCAGCAGCCGCCGGGTGAAGAGGTGGGCGCAGAAGAGGCCGTCGCGCACGCCGATGCCGAATTCCGCGGCCAGGCGGGTGGACACCGTGCGCGTCTCGACGCCGTCGACGGTGAAGGAGACGATGCCCAGCCTGTCCGGCCAGCTGCCGCCTGCGCCCAGTATCCGCACGCCGGGGATCGCCGCCAGGCCGTCGTGCAGCCGGGTCATGAGGGCGTCCTCCTCGGCTCGGACCGTGTCCAGGTCGGCCGCCGCGAGGGCATCGCACGCGGCGGCGAGGGCCACCGC
The DNA here is from genome assembly GCF_044547565.1 of Amycolatopsis sp. NPDC052450. Lineage (NCBI taxonomy): Bacteria > Bacillati > Actinomycetota > Actinomycetes > Pseudonocardiales > Pseudonocardiaceae > Amycolatopsis > Amycolatopsis sp. NPDC052450. The sequence goes on from NZ_JBIUAQ010000015.1 coordinate 157,817, forward strand.
GCCGATGACGTTCGGGGAGCCCGCCTCGTGGCGCGCGGCACCGGACGCCCAGCGGACGTCGCCGGGCGCGTCACCGACGTGCGCGGTGGCACCGCCGCCCGCGAGGTACGGCCGTGCGCGGTCGAGCCAGTCGGCGCGGCCGGCGAGTACGCCGGTGCCGAACGGGGCGTACAGCTTGTGGCCGGAGAAAGCCACATAGTCGAGGTCGAGCGCGGCGATGTCGATGCGCCGGTGTGGCGCGAGTTGCGCGGCGTCCACCGCGATGCGGGCGCCGAAGCGGTGGGCGGTGGCGGCGAGTTCGGCCAGCGGCCAGACCTCACCGGTCACATTGGACGCTCCGGTGACGGCCAGCAGCGCCGGTCCCTCGTGCTGCGTCGCAAGCGCGTTCGTTGCGGCGGAAACCGCTTCACCTGGCGACGAAGGCGCCGGGAGCCGGACGACTTCGTACCAGGGTAAGAGGTTCGCGTGGTGTTCGCCTTCGAACGTGAGGACGACGGTGTCCGCCGGAACGACGTGCGCGAGCAGGTTCAGTGCGTCGGTGGTGTTGCGGGTGAACACCACCGCGTCGTCGGGGCGGCAGCCGAGGAACTTGGTGACGGACTCGCGGGCGGCCTCGTACTTTTCCGTGCACAGCTGGGAAAGCGCACCGGCACCGCGGTGCACGCTCGCGTAGAGCGGAAGCAGCTCCCCCACCACGTCGGCCACTTCGCGCAGGCACGGCGCGCTCGCCGCGTAGTCCAGGTTGGCGTAGGCGATCTTCGTCCCGTCGGCCAACCCCACTTTGACGTCAGAACCCAGCACGCCCAGTGTGTTCCCACTCATCCCGAAGCTCCTCCGCCGACCGGACCACTGTTCGCACCTGATGGTCGCAGCGTTCTCACCAGGTGGACATCTCCTGCGCTGCCACGGATCAAGAAAAGGCCCACGGTGAAGTGGCGATCGCGCATCCGTTCCGCTCGAACCGCCCGGGATGGCGTGCCACGAGCGTGCCGAGGTCGCGCCGGACGGGCACCGCGATCGGCCCCAGCCTCCGTTCCCAGTCCGCCACCGGCCTCGTGCCCAGCGCCTTGGTGATCGCTTCCGGCAGTTCTTCGCTCAAGGGCAAGGAAATATCGAGGAGCGAACACAGCGCATCGACGTCGTCGGTCACGATCGCGAGCAGCCCGTCGGCCGCGGGGAAGACACCATCGACGGCAGCGGGTGACGGCTCGCGCAGCAGGGCGTCGGCCGCGGCCAGCAGCGACGTCGTGACCTCGCCACCACGGCCGGTACGCTGACGCGCCACCAGCGCGGCCAGGATCCCTTCCGCCGAAACGAATCCGCCCGCGACGTCCACCATGATCATCAACGTCGGCCGCGGCGGTTCCCCGGCGGGCGTCAGCGCGTCGGCCACCCCGGAGTAGGCCTGGACCATGTAGTCCGTACCGGCGGGCGGATTCTTCCCCAGCGCGTCACCCCAGCCGCAAGCCGCCGCATAGACCAGCCCGGGGTTCACCGCGTGCAGGGTGGTCGCGTCCAGGCCGAGCTCGAGGTCCTTGCCGGGTGCCCAATTGTGCAGGAAGACGTCGGCGTCGCGGATCAGGTCCAGGACTTCGGCGCGGCCCTCCGCCTGCTTGAAGTCGATCTCGGCGACCCGCTTGCCGTCGTTGAGGACGCGGAACTTCGCCGAGCGGTCACCCGCCATCGGCGGCATACCCCGCAAGGGGTCGCCGCCCGGCGGTTCGATCCGGGTGACGGTCGCGCCGAGCAGCGACAGCAGCCGCGTCGCCAGCGGGCCCTGCACCCGGCGCGTCGACTCGACGACGTGGATCCCGGCGAGCGGCAGACCTGCGGTGGCATCGGATCCGGGCGGCGCCGCACGTCCGGCACGGAAGGACCACGGCGGTAAGCCCGCGTCAGGATCGGCGCGCCGGTCGGCCACCGTCCGCACCGGGCAGACGTGCATCCCGGTCGACGCGGCGATCGAACGGATCTCCTCGTACGAGACGGACTCGACCGCCTCGTGCAGCTCACGCGGGAGCGACACCGACGCACGTTCGTAGCGGAGAAGGAATGGCCGCCAGCCCCGCCCGATCGCTCGCTCCGGCGTTCCCAGCGAGGCCCAGAACCGTTGCCAGGCCTCACCGCTGAACGCTTCGACCTCGAACGCGACGCCGTCGGCGGAGACGAACGGCGGCCGCGCCGCCGACGGCGTTCCTTCCGGCCCCTCGGGATCCTCGTCCGCGGTGGCGGCGGCGATGTACTGCCCGACCGCGAGCAGGGCGACGCCGTCCGCGCCCAGCTCGACCCGGGACACGGGATTTCCGCGCAGCTGAGCCAAAGTCGTGGCCAGCATGCCCTGAACGGCGGCGATTCCCGTGAGCACCGAAACATAGTCGACACCCAGCGGGCGCGGCTGCGCCTCGGACCGTCCGTGCAGTGCCATGATCCCGCAGTCGGCCTGCACGAGGTTCTCCGGGAACGGCCCGCGCAAGCCGGCCTCGACCGAAACGCCCGGCCCGCTCAGGCCGAGGGGGCCGGGCCGCTCTCGATCGACTTCGGCCTCCAGCATCCGCAGCCGGTCGAGCGCGGTCTCGACGGCGGGGCCGGATCCACCACAGTGGACCCGGAAACCTTTCAAGGGCGCGGAAAAGGACACGAAGAACCTCCGGGAAGCGAATGCGGGAACGGCCTGGCGTCCGCTGCGGCGGACGCCAGGCCGGAAGGGTCCGATGGCGAAAGGACTACACCGGAACAGATTCCCCGCGCGGTGGCGGCACCGCGGCGGCCTTGCGGGCGGCCCGGCGCTTGATGACCCGCTCGCCCCAGTTCATCAGGGGGCGTTCCAACAGGTAGTACGAGATCGTCGACAGGATGATCGTGCCGACCAGGGTCACCAGTTGCAGCTCCCAGAACCCGGTGCCGGCGCGGATCATCATCAACGGCATCGGCTCCCCGTTGAAATAGGCGTCCGGCTTCTGCAGATAGAAATGCATCACCGCGAACTGCCACAGGTAAACGCCGTAGGAGATCTTGCCGATGAACAGGATCACGCGGTTGGTGAACACCGCGCGGATGAGGCGCGATTCGGGGCCCGGCGCGACCATCGAAAGCAACAAGGTCGCCGAGAGAATGGCCAACAGGCCGTAGAAGATCCCGAGCGCGGTGAGACTGTAATAGTCGTCCATGCCGATTTCACTGCCGGGGCGGGCACAGTTGATGAGCAGGCAGGTCAGCGCGATGCCCAGGAACAGGACGCGGTGGCGGCCGGCGAAAGCGAGCAGCTTGGGCGTATCCCGGGGCGACGCCTTCTGCAGCTCCAGCCAGATCGCGATGACCATACCGATCGCGACCTCGGGCATCAGGCCCATCGGGTACCAGAACAGCGCGCGGGTGCCGAGACCGTTCATCTGCGAGTACAGCAGCCAGGCGATACCGGCCGCGAACAGGAGCGGCACCGGGAGCATCATCCGGTACGCCCGCGCCCGCGCGGTCTTGCCGCGGGAGGCGAACTTGAAGGTGGCCCAGGCGAGCAGCGGCAGCAGGAGGTAGAACTGCGCCATGTCCGGCACGGTCCACGTGATCTCCATGCCGTTGCTCCAGCCGTCCCAGTCGTAGATGTGCAGCAGCAGCATCGGACGGAGGACGTCCCACAGGTTCTCGACCTGCTGGAGGTTCAGTGCGACCAGCACCACGAGGTACATCGCGTAGTACGCGGGAACCAGGCGCAGCACCCGCCGGATCACCGTGCCTTCGCGTTTGCGCGGGGTGCCGTTGATGATCGACTTCGCGAAACCCTGGTAGACGAACATGCCCGTGAGCACGAAGAAGACGCCGGCGAAGATCTGCAACCCACCGGTGAAGAAGCCACCGACCGCGCTGGTCGAAGCGATCGTGCCGCCGAGTTCCTTGGTGCCGAGCACTCCCGCGATCATCGCGACGTGCGTGAAGAGCAGCGCGAGCGCGCAGACCCCGCGCAGGCCGTCGACGGCGAGATAGCGTTGTTTGGCTGGCTTTTCCGCGGCTGCGGGCGGCCCGCCAGTCCGCGTTGCGGTAACGCTCATTTGTGCGTCCTTTCTCCCAAAAGCGATGGGGGTGAACCGCGCTCGAGCATTTCCACTTCACGCGGCGGAACCCAGACCAGTAACCGGCTGCCTCGCAAGCTTCGCACCGCCATATGGGCCACGTCTTATCCCATTCTGCGAGCATTTCAACCGCGAGATGGCGTGCTCCAGTAGCGGAAGTCCGTGAAGGCCTCCTTGAGGGACTCTGGGTCCCTCAAGGAGGCCTTCACGGACTTGGCACGGCGCGGGCCCGGACTGACCGACGGAGCTCAGTCGCTCCTGACTATCCATAAAGGACGCTCCGCTGAACCCATGGTCGAGATGCGTCGCGAAAGCCACTTTCGGGACGCCAGGCGTCGCGAAAGTGGCTTTCGCGACACCGTCGCCCCATGGCCGCGAGCGAATCCCCGCGACCCGACACCTTCGCGTAGCCCAACCCGGGCATCAGCGTCCCGCAACGAGTCATGAGCCGCGTCCAACCAGGGCCGAAGGCGTCCATCACCGCATCAGACGCAGCGAAAGGAGCCTTCGGCCTACCACCGGCTCAGGCGGCTTCTTCTTCGAGGCGTCGCGCGATGTCGGCGCGCAGGACCTTCTTGTCGATCTTCCCGATCGGCGTGCGCGGCATCGCGTCGACGACGACGAGCCGCTCCGGCAGTTTGAACCGGGCCACTCCCGCCGTCTCCATGACGTCGATGACGTCTTGCAGTGCGACGGAATTGCCGGGGGTCGGCACGACGTAGAGGCAGCCGCGCTCCCCCAGCACGGGGTCCGGCATCGCGACCGAGGCCGCCATCTCGACCGAGTCGAGCTGGTAGGCGAAGGATTCGACCTCCTCGGCCGCGATCTTCTCGCCGCCGCGGTTGATCACGTCCTTGGTGCGCCCCTCGACGACGACGTAGCCGTCCGGGCGCAGCCGTACGACGTCGCCCGTGCGGTACCAGCCGTCCGGGGTGAAGGCGCGTTCGTTGTGTTCGGGCGCGCGGTAGTAGCCGCGGATCGTGTACGGGCCGCGGGTGATCAGTTCGCCCTGCTCGTCCGGCGGGACCGGGTTCCCGTCGGGGTCGACGACGCGCAGTTCGTCGGCCGGGTTGATCGGGCGGCCCTGGGTGTCACAGGTGATGTCGAACGGGTCGTCCAGCCGGGTGAGGTTGGTCAGTCCTTCCGCCATTCCGTAGCCCTGCTGCAACGTGCAGCCGAACACCGAGCTGATCTGCCGGACCAGCTGGTCCTGCAGCCGCGCGGCGCCGAGCGTCAGCACCTGGAACGACGACAGGTCATGGTGCTGGTCGGCCTCGCGGTACTCGAGCCAGCGCACCACGATCGCCGGCACCACCGACGTCACCGTGGCACGTTCGGTTTCGATCGCGCCGAGCGAGTCGGGCGCGGACGGCGACGGCGAGACGACCACGCGGCCGCCCGCCCACAGCACGCCGAGGATCGCGCTCAGCGGGTAGTTGTGCCCGAACGGCAACACGGCGAGATACACCGAAAAAGCGTCGAAACCGAAAGCGTCGGCGGATCCGTCGACGTAGCAGGCGTAGTCGTCGTGGGTGCGCGCGATGAGCTTCGGCAGCCCCGTGGTGCCACCGGAAAGGATCAGCAGCGCGACCGAACGAGGGTCGGGAGCCACCGCGTCCAGTTCGGCGCGTGCCGCCGCGGCATCCGTGGCAGGAGCGCAAAGCGCGCGCAGGTCAACGTGGCCGTCGCGGACGTCACCGGCGACGATGACGTGCTCGATCGTCTCGGCCCCGGCGGCGATCCCGGCCGCGAGTTCCTGGTGGTCGAAGTCCTTCACGCGGTCCGGCACGGCGATCGCGCGTGCCTCCGACAGTTCGGCCAGGTAGGACAGTTCGTGCCTGCGGTGCTGGATCAGCGCCATCACCGGGATCACGCCGAGCCGGAAGCACGCCAGCGTCAGCACGACGAACTCCCAGCCGTTGGGCAGCTGCACCAGGAGCCGGTCGTCGGGCCGGAGGCCCAGTGCACGCAACCGCTGCGCGGCACCGTCCACACGGGACAGCAGTTCGGCGTAGGTCAGCCGGAAGTCGCCGTCGGTCAGCGCTTCGACGTCCGGAGTCGCGTCGGCGGCGGTCACGAAGCGCGAAGCGAGCACCTGGCCCTTCCAGTGGCCTTCGGCGACATAGCGCTCGACGAGGTCGGCGGGCCAGGGTACCGTTCCCGCACGGCTCGGCTGGACAGGTTTCGAGGGCACGACGGCCTCCCTTTCTCGTGGAATCATCCGAAGCGCGCGGGCATGGTCTTGGCGCCGTTGACGAAGTTCGATTCGAGCCGGGTCACCGGCCCGGTCAGGCGCAGGCGGGACAGATGCGGCAGCAGTTCGGTCAGCAGCGTCGACATCTCCAGCCTGGCCAGATGCGCGCCGAGGCAGAAATGCGGGCCGATCCCGAACGACAGGTGGGGGTTGGGATCGCGGCCGAGGTCGAGCCGGTCCGGATCGGTGAACACGGCCGGGTCGCGGTTGGCCGAGGTGTAGTAGACGACGACCTTGTCGCCCTCGGCGATGGGCTGTCCGGCGATCTCCGTGTCCCGGACTGCGGTGCGGCGGAACTGCATGATCGGCGTGACCCAGCGGATCAGCTCGTCGACCGCGGTGGCCACCGGCACCTCACCGGACACCAGCCTGTCCCGTTCGGCAGGGTTGTTCACCAGTGCCTCCAGTGAACCGGAGATCAGGTGACGGGTGGTTTCGTTGCCCGCCACCACCAGCAGCAGCCAGAAGCTGCAGAACTCGCGGTCGCTCAGGTGTTTCCCGTCGACCTCGGCGTTGACCAGCCTGCTGATCAGATCGTCGGTCGGGGTCTCGCGCCGGGACATGCCGAGCTTCATCGCGTAGGCGAACGCTTCGGCAAAGGTCCGGCGGTACGCCTCGACGTCGCCGCCGCCGAACTCCGGGTCGTCGAAGCCGACCAGCGCGTTGCTCCAGCGGTAGAGCAGGTGCCGGTCGTCCGGCGGGAACCCGAGCAGATCGCACAGGACCAGCAGGGGCAACTCGGCGGCGAAATCGGCGACGGCGTCGAACTCGGCGCCATCGGTGACCTTTTCCACCAGCCGCCGCGCGTGCCCGGCGATGCTGTCGCTCAGCCCGCGGACGGATTTGGGCGTGAACACGGTCGCGACCAGACGGCGGATCCGGACGTGCTCCGGGCCGTCCATGCTGACCAGCAGTTGCCGGGTCTGCTTGAGGTCGCCCGGCGTGCGCGGGTCGGGCAGGAAGGCGCCCTTGGCCGCGGACGAGAACTCCTCGGGCCGCCGTGACACCGAGTAGACGTCGTCGTAGCGCGTCACCGCCCAGTAGCCGGAGCCGCGCTGCGTGTTGCTGCCCGCGCTGGAATGCCGCGTCAGCAACGGTTCCGGGGTCCAGGCCACCGGTTCGGTCTCGCGACGACGGGCGAACTCCGCATGCGGAACGCCGTCGGCGAACGTCGCGGGATGCGCGATGTCCGGCCGCTCGATACCGATCGCGGCGAAGCTCTTGCGCAGCACGTCCTTGCGGAGTTTGCCGGTCGCCTCACGGGGCAGCCGCTCGATGACGTGATACGTCCTCGGGGTCTTGAAACCCGCCAAGGACTTGCGGCAGAACGGGTCCAGCAGAGCGAACAGGTCGGCTGGGGCATCGTCGGTGACCTCGACGACGGCGGCGACCCGTTCACCGAACTCGTCGTCGGGGACGCCGATGACGGCGACGTCCCGGACCACCGGATGGTTGAGCAGCACGGCCTCGATCTCGGCCGGGTACACGTTGACCCCGCCGGAGACGATCATGTCCTGCGCGCGTCCGGTGAGATAAAGGAAGCCGTCCTCGTCGAGGTGGCCGACGTCGCCGAAGGTGAAGGTGCCCGGTTCCAGATGCGCGGACCGCGTCTTCTCCGGGGCGTTGTGATACGAGAAACTCTTGCCTTTGACACGCCGGACGAACACCTGCCCGGAAGCGCCGGTCGGTTGCGGAGTGCCGTCCTCGCCGAGGATTACGATTTCGTTCGGGGGAATGGCCTTGCCGACGCTGCCGGGATGCGCGAGCCAGTCGCGTGAGCCGGCGATCGTGACCGCACCGCCCTCGGTGGCGCCGTAGTACTCCGTCAGCACGGGGCCCCACCAGTCGATCATCCGGCGCTTGACGTCCGGCGGGCACGGTCCGCCGCCGTGCCACACGCGGCCGAGGCTCGCCCCCGAGAACCGCGCGCGGACCTCCGGGGGCAGCCGCAGCAGGCGGATGAACTGGGTGGGCACCAGATGCGCGGCGGTGATCCGCTCGCGGTCGATGATGTCCAATGTGGACTCGGGGTCGAACGACCGGCGGATCACCAGCGTCGAGCCGAGCAGCAGCCCGAGCAGGGAGAAGAACAGCTGGGACGAGTGGTACCAAGGACCATCGAGCAGGCATCGTTCGCGCGACGGGACGTCGAGGACGACGTGCGCGTACCGGGTCAGTTTCGCCACCCGGGAGAACGGCGCGCCGACGACGAAAAGACCGTTCACCACGCCTTTGGGCGCGCCTGTCGTGCCCGAGGTGTACAACATCGTGGCGCCGCAGGTCTGTGCATCGGGTTCGGCCTGGGACATCCGCGCCAGCAACGGTTCCGCCGCTTCGAAACCGGCCTCGTCCGCGGAACCGGTGACGATCAGCGTCGCGCATTCCCCCGTGGACCGGGCGACCGCGCGGCCGGCCGTCTCGGCGTACGAGGGCTCGACGATCAGCGCCTTGCTCCCGGAATCCGAGACGATGTAAGCGATTTCGGGATCGGTGAGGTGCCAGTTGATCGGTACCACGGTGATCCCGGAGTGCAGGCACGCCAGGAGGACCTCGAAGGTCTCGCGGCGGTTGCCGAGGACGCAGGCCAGCCGGTCACCCTCGCCAAGCCCGCGGTCACGCAGCAGAGCGACCCAGCGGTTCACCCGCTCCCCCAGCAGCCGCCACCCGACCGCGCCCGCCTCGTCGACGATCGCGATCCCGGCCCCGTCCTCGGCGATGTAGTCGTTCAGTAGCGTCGGCATGACCTTTACCCCTCAGTCCAGCAGATCCGGTTGCGTGCGCACGAGATCGGCGTACAGCGGCCGGAAGTTGAGCCGCCCCATCCCCGGCGTGCCGATCATCGAGGCGGTGTGCCGCGCGACCGCGGGCTCGATCGGCACCGGCTTCCCGGCCGCCTCCGCGAGCAGTTGCACGTGACAAGAGCCGTCCATGGTGGTGAACCACCAGGCCGCCTCCTGCACCGTGCCGCCGACCGTGAGCAGCCCGTGGTTGCGCAGGATCACCGCCTTGCCCGTGCCGAGGCGGACCGCGATCCGCTTGCCCTCGTCGGAATCCAGCACCACGCCGCCGAACTCCTCGAAGACCTCGTGGTCCTCGTAGAACGCGCAGGCGTCCTGGGTGATCGGGTCGAGTTTGCGGCCCAGCGCGGCCCACGCGCGCCCGTAGGTGGAGTGCGCGTGGGCGACCGCGACGACGTCGGGCCGGGCCGCGTGGACGTGCGAATGGATGACGAACCCGGCCGGGTTGATCCTCCCGTCGCCTTCGACGACTTCACCCCGGCTGTCGACCAGCAGCAGGTCGCTGACCCGGACGTGTCCGAAGTGGACACCGAACGGATTGATCCAGAACCGGTCCGGGTCGCCGGGGTCACGGGCGGTCACGTGCCCGCCCGCGCCCTCGTCGAAACCGCGTACCGCGAACAGCCGCATGGTCGCCGCCAGGCGTTGCTTGCGGTAGAGCCGTTCCTCTTCGACGGTCTTCATCCGCAGCCGCCCGGGCTGTCCCAGTCGTAGGCGGCGCCCTCGTCCAGCAGTTCGGCGGGTACGCAGTACCACTGGTCGGTGGGCAGCTCGGTGACCGTGGCCTCCTGGTCGTCGCTCATGCGGCACGCTCCTCTCGGACCGTGGGCTGCCAGACGCCGAGGAAGCCGTCCAGCCGGTCGAATCCCCAGAAGCGGTGGCGGCCCCATTTGAAGTACGGGATGCCGAAGATGTCGTCGAGATAGGCCTGGTAGAGGCATTCGACGCCCTCGGCGCGGATCTCCGGGTCGTCGACGGCGCCCACGGCCAGTTCCGGGTCGAGCCCGGCCCGCTCGGCCGCGGCACGCACGATGCCGGGCTCGCAGATGTTCTCGCCGCGGCCCCAGCGCGCCTCGTTCAGCGCGTCGTAGAACGGCCACTCGACACCCTCGCGGCGGGCACGCAGCCAGGCCAGATGCGGCAGCTCCCACCACGGTTCGATGTCGATCGGCCAGGCCATCTTGTGACCCTGCTGCTCGGCGATCCGTTTGGTGTCCATCAGCATGTACAGATGCTTCGCGCGGCTCATCTGGACGTAGTGGAACTCGCCGCCGCGTTCGTCGAGGCCGGCCCCGGTGACGGTGTCCGGATCCCAGTACGGGAAGCACTGCAGCTGTTCGAGGGCACCGGGTACCTCGGCGCGCAGCTTGTTGATCGCGAGCCAGCTGTACGGACTGCGCAGCGAAAAGTACAGCTTGGCGGGCCGGGTCACGCCCGGTCCCCGATCAGCGCGTGCACGACACCCTCGTCCAGCTGGGCCATGCCGCCCGCGCCAGGGCCTGCCGCGATGGCGTAACCGTGCAGGATCTGGGCGGTCGCGACGGGCACCAGCTCCTGGCCACGCTGGACGTAGCAGTCCATCCGGCCGTCGAACATGACCCCGCGCAGGATGTCGGTGACGGTGAACACGGTGTGCACCGTCTCCTCCATACGCGCGTCCTCCAGCAGCCGGACGCGGGCGCGGGAGACGACCGGGATCCACGCGCGTTCGGACAGCATGCGGCCGACGGAGATGCCGCGTTCGGCGAGGTACCGGTCGACGACTTCTTCCAGCGTCCGGACGAAACCGGAGTGCTGGACGCGGTCGGAGTAGTGGCAGTAGAAGTACGGTGCCCGCCAGGACCACAGGAACGCTCCCGGAGCCGCGGTCAGCACCGACTCGGCGGTCTCGCCAGCCGGGATCGCGATCCGCTCCACTGTGGACGTCAGTGCCGGGATCTCCAGCTGAGCCAGCGCCTCGGGCGCGGGCGCCGTGCTGTCGGCCGCCCGCTCGCGGACCAGCGCGACGGTGACCTTGCCGCGCAGCACGGTGACCTTCTCGCCGTCGCGGACCACCGAGAGCTGGACGTTCAGCTTGTCGCCGCGGCCGGGGGTGACCTCGACTTCGACCTCGTCGTCGAGTTCCAGCACCGCGGGCAGCTGCACCGAGCAGTCCACGATCTCCGCGCCGAGGCCGTGTTCGAGGAACAGGTCGCGCGCACTCGTGCCCTGGTCGCGCAGCCACTGCAGGACACCCTGCTCGACCAGGTACATGAAGTGCTTGAAACCGATCCAGGTGCGGATGTTGGCGCCCTCGAACGCGGGGCGGCCGTGCGTGACGGTCCGGCTTGGCCGCAGGACTGCGGTCATCGGAGCTCACCTACCTTCGGAATGGTCCGGACGTCTTCGACGAGGCCGGTCACCTCGGCCGCGGCGTACCGGGCGTAGCGAACGTGGAAGAAGTGGTCGCCGCGGTCGAGCGTGTGCAGCGTCGCCCCCGGCATGCCGTCGGCGAGAGCGCGCGCCGATTCGGCGGGCAGCGTCGGGTCCATACCGCCGACCAGCACCTTCGTCGGGATCTCGACGTTGCCGAGCTGGAGGTCGGCGCTGGCGGCGTAGCGGTCGAACACCGCCGCGAAGCCGAGCGGCCCGGCGCGGTTCAACGCGATCTTGACCATGCCGTCGACGACGTCGGGGTCCAAAGTGGCCGCTCGTTTGCCGAGCCGGGCGCGGACCCCTTCGCCGACGTGCGCGGTGAACGTCTCGCGCGAGCGCTCGAACATCCGCCACGTCACCTCGAACCGGGGCAGCCGGTAGAACGGGCAGAACAACGCCACGGACGAACCGACGCGCGGGTCGAGCCGGCACATCAGGTCCAGCGCGGCGTTGGCGCCGAACGAATGCGCGACGAGGACGTCCGGGGTGGCGCCGACCATGTCCAGGCCGTCGCCGAGCCATTCGCCGAAGGAGCGGTTGCGCCAGCGGAAGTCGTTGCCCGCCTTCCACGGCAGTTCCAGCGAAACGACCCGGTAGCCCTGGTCGAGATGCGCGGCCAGCGGCGTCCAGCTCTTCCAGTGGCCTTCCATCCCGTGTGCGAACAGCACCAGCGGCGCACCGGGCCTGCCGGGCGAGATCGTGTGCGCCTTCACCGCCGAACCGTTCACCGGTACCCCATCTCATCGCTGTGGTGTGTGACGGCGACCGAAACCGACGGCCCGCCGTCCGGCCGGTGCGGGCCGATGCCCACGCGGCCTTCGCCTTCCGCCACGGCGAGGTGGGCGGCGAGCGCGAGCTCCACGACCCCGTGCGCGCCGTAGAAGTCGCCCCACCGTTCCTTGACGTCGAAACCGCCGGATCCGACCGTGCGCCGGGGCAGCGGCGCGGCGTCCCCTGGGTCGATGTCGACGACCAGGGAGCTCGCTTTCTCGCGCCAGGGTTCGAGGATCACGCAGGCGCTCCCGGACCGCAGCGGTCCGTCGTGCAGGATCGAGGCGATCTCGTCCTCCGGTTCGGCGCCGACGAGCACCACCCGCGTGGCCCGGCCGGAGCGCAGCAGCAGACTCGCCATCCGCAGGCCGGCGTGCCCGGCCGTGCTGCCGGAACACAGCATCAGGTTGGGGCCGCCGAAGCCGAACCACAGCGCGACCGTGCTGGCCACGACGTTCGGCGACACGTTGGGCGCGTCGAGCACGCTCACCCCGCGGCCGCCTTCCGCCTCGACCGCGCGCGTGACCTTCGCGACCGTCTCGACGTTGCCGAGGTTGCTGCACGCGACCACGGCTGTGCCGGTCTCGATCGGCCCGGTGACCCGGTGACCGGGTTCGAAACCGAGGGCGCGGTGCACCGCGCACAACGCCAGCCGGGTCGAGGGTTCCTTGTACAGCATGCCTTTCCGGCCGAGTACGGTGGCGGCCTTCTCCGGCGGCACGCCGTCGAACTCCTCGATCCCCAGCAGGTGCAGGCTCCAGCCGGTGAGCAGCAACCGGGTTTTCATACCCGCTCCAGGAGGGTGACGGCGTTGACCCCGCCGAAGCCGAACGAGTTGACCTGCACGAGATCCGGCCGCGCGACGACCGTGTCCCCGATGACCAGCCGCAATCCGATGCCCTCGTCGAGCGGGTCGGTCAGGCCGGCGACCGCGGGGACCTCGCCGGAGGCGAAGATCCGCAGCGCGACGTCCACATTGACCAGTGCGGCGCTGCCCGAGGTGTGACCCGTCGAACCCTTGACCGCGGTGACCAGTGGATTCCCGCCGCCACCGAGCACGACCTTGCGCATCGCCTCGCATTCGACCGGGTCGTTGAGCGCCGTGCCGGTCGCGTGTGCGACCACCACGTCCACATCGGACGGTGCGCGGTCCGCACGCGTGTAGGCGTCGGACATCGCGCGGGCGATGCCCTCGATGTCCGGCGCCGTGGCGTGGTGGGCGTCGCAGGAGAGGCCGGTCGCGGCGACCCGGCCGAGCGCCGGGCCGTCCCAGCTCTCGGGCACGACGACGAGCGCCGCCGCACCCTCGCCGAGGAGTACGCCGGTGCGCTCGCGGTCGAACGGGCGCACGCGTTCGGTCGGCGTCTCGGCGACGCGGCCGACCATGGCGAGCATCGACCGCGTCATCGCGTCGGCGGCGGCGACCACGACGGCGTCGCATTCGCCCAGTTCCAGCATGTCCTGGGCAAGCGCGAGGACATGGCCGCCGGCACTGCACGCGTTGACGACCGTGGTCACGTATGCGGCGCCGGGCAGCGTTTCCGCCACGACGTCGGCGAAGTCCAGCCGTCCGGCGGACACCGGCTCACCCGTGAGCGCCAGCCGTTCCACCGCGGACAACTCGCGCAGTCCCGTGCCGACGAGGACGGCGACCCGTTGCGCCGCCGTGTCCACTTCGGACTGCGCGACCGCTTCCTTCAGGCATTCGGCCAGGAGCCGTCCCGCGCGGAACGGCTCACCGGCCAGCTCGGCGTGGTAGCCGTAGGCCACGTTCAGCTGCCCGGAATCGCCGTACCGCAACGGTGAGACGCCACAAACCCCGTTGAGCAGGCCGTCGAACGTCTCCGCCCCCGAACCGAGGCAGGTGCGCACCGCGCTACCCGCGATCAAGACCGCCATCGGCGTACCTCCTCACGATGGCGGCGCCGACGGCACCGTCCGCGCCCCGCGCGGTGAGCAGGCTCAACCCGCCGGGGCGGGCATCGCGGTCTTCGGCCAGTAGGACACCCAGCGCCACCGCGCCGGAGGCCGCGTCGCATTCGCCGAACAACCGCTTGACCATGACCCGTTCCGGGCGGTGGCCCAGCGCTCGGACGATCGGGTCGTACTCGCGCTCGTCGCCGTCTTCGACCTCGCCCGTGTACACAGTGGACACTTCGGCCGCGTCGACGGCCGCCTTCGCCAGCACGCGGTGCACACATCCGGCGAGCGCGGTTTCGGCCGCCTCACCACCGCCAGGCCCGTAGGCCGTCGCGACCGCGAGGACTCCGGCCCGTTGCCGCGTGCCCGCCCACTCCGGAGTGTTCTCCTTGGCCAGTACGAACATCCCGGCCGCTTCACCGGCGGCGACCACGTCGGTCGCCCCGGTCAGCTGGGTCGCCCACGCGCGGTGCGGGGTGAACTCCTCCACCGCACCCGCGACGACCACGTCGACATGACCGCGCTCGATGGCGTTGCCGGCGTACCGCAGCACATTGAGGAAACCGAGGGTGCCGCCCGCGATGGTGGTGTTCGCCCCTCGCAGACCGAACCGGATGGCGACCTGGCCGGCGGCGCAGTTCATCACCGTGTTCGGGAACAGCATCGGGTTGACCAGGTACGGCTTGTCCTGCACCAGGGTCTCGCGGGTGTAGTCGCTGGTGGACTTGAAGCTGCCCAGCGAGGTCCCGAGCACCACCCCGATCCGCGGCCGGACCTCGTCGTCGAGGGACACCCCGGCCTCGCGCAACGCCTCCTGGCAGCACACCACGGCCAGCCCGGTGGCCCGGTCGAAGGTGCTGGTCCCCTTGCGCCCCAGATGTTCGCGTGGGCTGAAGCTGGGGAGGAAGTGCCCGCTCGTCGCGGGCAGCGGCTCTTCGTAGAGGTCGCCGATCTCGTGGCCCTTTTCGACTTGGCCTGCCTCGGCCAGAGCGAGCCGCTTCGCCAGTGCGTCCACGCCGACGCCCGCGGAGGTCAGCGCGCTCCAGCCGGTCACCACCACACCACTCATTCCGGCGCTCCCAACATCACGATGGCGTTGTTGCCACCGAAGGCGAAACCGTCGTTCTGGACCACCCGCACGTTCGCCGGGCGGGCCGCGTTCGGCACCGGGTCGACGCCCAGTTCCGGATCCGCGGTGGTCCAGTTGACCGTGGGCGGCAGGAAACCGCGGTCGATCGCGATGGTCGAGGCGATCGCCCCGAAGCCGCAGGCCGCGCCCATGGTGTGGCCGAGCATCGACTTGATCGAGCTGATCGGCGGCGGCCGCTCGCCGAAGACCTCGATCACGGCCTTGCTCTCGACCAGGTCGTTCACCTGCGTGCCGGTGCCGTGCGCGCAGATGTAGTCCACATCGGACGGTGAGATGCCGGAGTTGCGGTGTGCGATGCGCATGCACTCCGCGACCGTCGGCGCGTCCGGCGTGACCGGGTGGATGGCGTCGCAGTTGACGCCGTACCCGAGCAGTTCCGCGTAGACCGTGGCGCCCCGTTTCCGGGCGTGGTCGTAGGTTTCCAGGGTGAGCACGGCGCCACCCTCGCCGGTGAGGATGCCCGCTCGGTCCTTGTCGAACGGGGTGCAGGCGTCCTTCGCCAGCGCACCGAGCCGGTAGAACCCGGCGTGCGCCCAGCGGCACACCGAATCGGCGCCGCCGGCGAAGACGACGTCGGCCTCGCCACCGGCCAGCAGGTCGTAGGCGTAGCCGATCGCGTAGTTGCTCGCCGAGCAGGCGGTCGCGATGGTCATTGACTCGCCGGACAAGCCCAGCTCCTCGCTGACCGCGTTCGCCAGCCGGTTGGCGGGCAACTGGGTCAGCAGGGCCGGGTCCTGCGCGGCGAAACCGCCCTCGATGATCTGCGCAGTGAGCGCCTCCGCGACCGCGGACTCACCGCTGGTGGTGCCCATGATCGCGTGGGCACGCCCCGGCGCCACCGACGTCAGGTCGAGCCGGGCGTCGGCGAGCGCCAGCCGTGCGGCGCTCGCCGCGAACTGGCTCGACCGGCCCCACCCCGCCGGGTCGACCCGGCGGAGATAAGCCGCCGGATCGAAGGTCTGGACCTCGCCCGCGTTCCGGTGCGGGAACCCGGCCGGGTCGAAGCTGGTGATGGGCGAGATCCCGGATCGGCCGGTGCGCAGCGCCTCGGCGAACGCGGCTATCCCGATCCCGATGCTCGACACCGGGCCGACCCCGGTCACGACAACGCGGACCACGGTTCATCCCTTCTTGACGGAGTGCCGGATCAGGGCGTCGTTGACCGCCTTGAGCGTGCGCAGCTCCGGCAGTTCGGCCTGCGGGATCTCGATCTTGTACTGCTTGTCGATCCTGGCGAGGATCTCGATGGCACGCAGGGAGTCGGCCTCGTAGTCGTCGATGAAGTCCCCGTTGTCCTCAAGTTCCTCGGGCTCGAGCTCGAGCACCTCGGCGACCAGCTCGCGGAGCTCCTCGAGCTGGGTGTCGGTCTGCGTCATGACGATCCTCCGGTTTCGTTGTCCGCGTGCGGTTCTCACGCCGCGGGCCGCACAGGGCGCCGCGTCGCGGTCAAGGTGGTGACGGTGGCGATCAGGCGATCACCGGCCCAGGTCCGGCCGGTGGCGAAGGCCGTGTCGGCCAGTACCGATTCCAGGCGGACCTCGTGGCGCAGCACGTCACCAGGGCGGGCGGCGGCCGTGAAGTGGTAGTCACGGGCACCGATGAACATCAACGTCGAGTCGTCGTCCTCGACCGGCGCGCGGCCGTCGAGCCAGAGGAGCGCGGCACTCTGTCCGAACGACTCGATCATCAGCGACTTCGGGTAGTCGTAGCGGCTCGCCGGTGCTCCGTCGGGAATCCCGGCGTAGCACGGCTCGGTGCCGGTGACCGCCTTGATCGTGACGATCGACTCGCCGGGGACCAGGTCCAGCACCCGGTCCACCAGCAGCAGCGGATACCGCTGCGGCAGCAGGATCCGGATGTCGTGGTGCTCGGTCATTCCGCGTCCTCCTCGAAGGTGGCGCGGACCTTGGCCGTCGTCGTCTCGCCGAGTACGGCCCTACCGATGACTTCCCAGCCGTCCCGGATGCGCTTCGCGGTGACCGTGAGCACCATGAGGTCGCCGTCGAGCAGCGGCGCCAGGAACCGGACCGAGCGGACGGTGCGCAACCGTGCGTTCACGGCCTCCCGCATCGCCTGCTCCAGCGTCTCGATGACGAAGACGCCGGGGTACACGGCCTGGCCGGGGAAATGCCCGCGCAGGTTGGGTTCCTTGCCGTCCACGGTGATCCGGGCGACGAGCTCCAGTTCGTCCCCGTGCTGCCGGACGTCCAGCGTGTCGACCGCCCGCAACGGCGCGGCGTAGGCGGGAATCAGCGTCACAGCGTGATCCCCCCGTCGATCTGCAGTACCTGTCCGGTGATGTAGGAAGCGCGGTCGGAGACCAGGAAAGCGACCAGTTCGGCGACGTCCTCGCCGGTGCCGAACCGCTTGGCCGGGATCTGCGTGAGCGCCTTGGCGCGCTGCTTCTCACCAAGGGAACCGGTCATGTCCGTCTCGATGAAACCGGGAGCGACGACGTTGACCCGGACACCGTGCCCGGCGACCTCCTTGGCCAGCGACTTGCTGAAGCCGATGATCCCGGCCTTGCTGGCCGAGTAGGCGGTCTGGCCAGCGTGGCCGTAGACGCCGGCGACCGAGGACATGTTGATCACGACGCCGCCGCGGTTCTTCATGAACCGGAAGGCCATGGTGCGGCAGAAGTTCCAGGTGCCGGTGAGGTTCGTGGCGAGCACCGCGTGCCAGTCCTCGGCGCTGGCGAGCACCAGCGGGCTGTCCTTGGTGATCCCGGCGTTGTTGATCAGCAGATCGATCGGGCCGAGCTGTTCCTCAGCGTCCTTGACGAATCGTTCGACCGCTTCCGAATCGGAGACGTCACATTCCGCGAAATACGAAGGGACCCCGACGGCGGCGATGTCCTCTTCGGTTTCCTCCGACGCGGCGCTCGCTTTCGAAAAACACCCCGCGACGGCGTAGCCCTCCTGGGCCAGCCGCAGCGCCACGGCCCGGCCGATCCCTCGTGAAGCCCCGGTGACCAGGGCCCGGTGGTGCTCCGCCACGACGCCTCCTCGTTTTCCAGCACAATTTGTTTCCATTTTAAGAAGCGCGGCGCAAACTATTCTTCTCATCGTTTGCCGCGAGCTCCGCGAGTACTTCGGCGGTGTCCGCGCCCGGCCGCGGCGCACCGTGGCGGACCTTCGTCGGCGTACGGGAGAATTTCACCGCGGGCCCGACGATCGGCGCGGTGGTGCCGTTGCTCAGCACCGTTTCCTGAAGCATCGCCCGCGCTTGGACATGCTCGTCGGCGACGGCTTCGGTGAGCGTGCGCACCGGCGCGGCGACGAGCCCGCGGCCGTTCAGCACGTCGAGCGCTTCGGCGAGCGGACGTCCCGCGCACCAGCCGGAGATCATCGTGTTGATCGCGTCCCGGTTGGTCATCCGTTCGGCGGCCGTGCGGAACCCGTCCGCGAGACCGAGTTCCGGTCTGCCGATGATCTCGGCGAGCGCGCGCCAATGCCGGTTGATCGCGACGGCGAGATACAAATGGCCGTCCGCGCATTCGTAGACATTGGCGGGTACGACGAAATCGGTCTCGTTGCCCACCCTCGGCGGCGGGGCGCCCGTCGCGGCGAGGGTCGGCAGGCCGCTGCTGCTGGCGAGCAGACAGTCCACCATGGACACGTCGACGTGTTGTCCTTCGCCGGTCCGGTTCCGGTGCGCCAGCGCGGCGAGCGCGCCGATAGCCGCGTGCAGGCCGGCGAGCTCGTCGGCGAGGAACGTCGGAGCGCGCACAGGCGGCCCCTCGGGCAGGCCGTTGAGCGACATCCACCCGGCCGCGGCCTGGATCGCGGGATCGTAGGCGGGCAGATGCGACTTCGGGCCGTACTGCCCGAATCCGGACACTGACACGAAAACGACGTCCTCGCGTGCCGCCCGGCAGGCCTCGTACCCGGCGCCCCAGCCGTCCAGCGTGCCGGGTTTGTAGTTCTCGACCACGATGTCCGCGTGCGCCACCAGTTCCAGGAAGCGCGTTCGGTCGGTGTCGACGCGCAGGTCCAGCCCGGCACTGCGTTTGTTGCGGTGCACGGTTTCCCGGAACCACGACAGCCCGGTGCCGGGAATGTTCGGCGGCACCTCGCCGTCGTGGCCGTCGGCGAGTTCGATGCGGACCACGTCGGCCCCCATGTCCGCCATGACGCAGGTGGCGAGCGGACCGGACCAGACCTTGGTCACGTCCAGGACGCGCACACCCTCCAGCGGGCCGGCCGAACCTGCCCGTGCCCGGCGGAAGAACTCCTCTTCGCGCATGGTCAAAGCCTTTCCAGCAGTGAAGCCGTGCCGAGCGAACCGCCACAGCACATGGTGATCAGCGCGGTCGACGTATCGGTGCGCTCGAGTTCGTGCAGCGCCGTCACGAGCAGCCGGGTCCCGGTCGCGCCCAGCGGGTGGCCGAGCGCGATGGCGCCGCCGTTGACGTTGACACGGTCGATGTCCGCGCCATGTGCCTTAGCCCAGTTCAGCACTACCCCGGCGAATGCCTCGTTCACCTCACAGATGTCCACATCGGACAGTCTGCGGCCGGTCCGGCGCAGCACCCGTTCGGTGGCTACCACAGGGCCGTCGAGCAGGTAGTAGGGATCGGCGCCGGTGACGACCTGGCCGACCAGCCGCGCCCGCGGCGTCAGGCCGAGCGCACGGGCCTTTCCGTACGACATCCAGAGAATGGCGGCGGCCCCGTCGGAGATCTGCGACGTCGAACCGGCGGTGTGCACCGCGCCCTCGATGTTCGGCCGCAACGCGGCGAGCCCCTCGCGAGTGGTTTCACGGATACCCTCGTCGCGGGTGACCGCGCCGACCGGGGAGACTTCACGGTCGAACCGGCCCTCCTGCCACGCACGCGCCGCGCGCTGCTGGGAGAGCAGCCCGTAGTCGTCGGCGTCCGCGCGCCCGATGCCCTCGCGCGCGGCGATCCGCTCGGCGCCGCCGAACTGGGCCTTCGGCGGGTCGTCCCACGGATAGTCCCGCGTCTTGTAGTGCCCGGGGCCCTGATAGAGATTCGTGCCGATCGGCACCCTGCTCATCGACTCGACGCCGCAGGCGATCCCGGTGTCGATCGCGTCCGCGGCGATCAACGCGGAGATCAGGTGGTTCGCCTGCTGCGCCGATCCACAGGAGACGTCCACTGTGGAGCATCCGACGGCCGGGTCGTGGCCGGAGTTGAGCCAGGCGTTGCGGGTGACGTTGAGGCTCTGCTCGCCGGACTGGGTCACGCAGCCGCCGATGATCTGATCGACGTCGCCGGGTTCGATACCGGCGCGGGCGATGACCTCCAGCTGGACGTGCCGCATCAGCTCGACGGCCTTCAGCTCGGCGAGCACCCCGCCGCGTTTGCCGAGCGGGGTGCGGACGGCGGAGACGATGACCGGGGTCCGGTCGTTCAGCGCGGCCACGGGCGAGTACCTGCCTCTCCACCGGACGGGGTGCCCGGCTTCCCCATCGTGGTGCGGCCCCCGGCGGGCGAACGTCTCACGGATTGCGGAGCCGACCAGCGGTTCTCCGTAGTTGCGGGAATCGCTCGCGCGCCCCCTCACGATCATCGACGCTGGTTATGGTGCGTACATGCGGCTGGACGACAGCGAAGATCAGGCGGCATTCCGGGCTGGCCTCAAAGCCTGGCTCGCCGGACAGTTACCCGAAAGCACGCCGAGCGCGCCTCGTGTTTGGTCCGCCGACGAATTGCGCGCCTGGAGCAAGGCGTTGCACGCGGCCGGATACGCGGGTCTGACCTGGCCTGCGGAACACGGCGGGCGAGGGCTTTCCCCCGCGTACCAAGCGATCTACGCCGAAGAGAGCGCGCTGGCCGAGGCGCCGGACCACGCCGGGGTGATCGGGCTGGGCATGGTCGGGCCCGCGATCGTCCACTATGGAACGGACGCGCAGAAGGCCACCCATCTCCCCCGCATCCTTTCCGGGGAAACGATCTTCTGCCAGGGCTTCTCCGAACCGGACGCCGGCTCGGACCTCGCATCGGTGCGCACCCGCGCCCGCCGCGTCGACGGCGGCTACGTCGTCGACGGTGAAAAGGTGTGGTCCTCCTACGCCCATTTGGCCGACCACTGCCTGCTGCTCGCCCGCACGGACCCGGACGCGGCCAAACACCGCGGGCTGACCTGCTTCCTGCTCGACATGCGCGCACCCGGCGTCGAAGTGCGGCCGCTGCGGCAGTTGTCCGGCGACACCGATTTCAACCAGATCCTGGTGAGCGGCGTCGAAATCCCCGACGACTGTGTACTCGGCGAACCCGGACAGGGCTGGCGGGTCGCGCTGACCACCCTCGCGCATGAACGCGGCACGTTCGGCATCACACTCACCGCGCGCCTGGCAGTCCAGCTCGACAGGCTGGTCAAGACCGCCAAGGCGTGCGGCGGCGACACCGACCCGCGGGTCCGCGCCGAGATCGCCGAGCTTTACGTCGATCTGCAGGGCCTGCGCTTCACCGGATACCGCGCGCTGGCCGCGATGGAACGGACCGGCGAACCGGGACCGGAGAGCTCGATCCTGAAACTGCGCTGGTCGCAGGCGAACCAGCGAGTGAGCGCGCTCGCGCTGCGGCTCCTCGGCGCGGGCGCGGCGGACGACGGGGCCGACGCTTTCTGGGGCGGCTACTGGCAGCACCAACGGTTGCGCAGCCGGGCCAACAGCATCGAGGGCGGAACGTCGGAAATCCTGCGCGGCATCGTCGCGGAACGGGTCCTCGGCCTGCCGAAATCACGTTAGCACCGGTTGGCGGAGCTGAAGATGGACGAGAAAAGTGAGCGAACGCGTGAACCCGCCCGGCCGAGGGCCCCGCTATCGCGGTGGCAGGGCGCCCTGCCGACCGTCGTGAGGTGCAAGACCAAGCCGCGGCCTGCCGACGTCGATCGCGGACGCGGGTTCACCAAGGCAGTTAGGGAGTATCGATGGACTTCGCGCTGACCGAGGACCAGACCGGGCTCAAGGCCGCCGCCCGCACCTACCTCGAGGACACGTACGGCCTCGAGCGGATCGCGGCGCTGGCCGACGACGGTGAGCAGGACCTCGCCGCGTGGCCCGAGCTGGTCCGGCAGGGCTGGCTGGACGCGGATCTCGGTCTGGCGGAGTTCGTCCTGCTGGCCGAGGAGGGCGGCCGTGCGCTGCATCCGGTGCCCTGGTTCGCCACGGCCGGGCTCGCCCTGCCGGTGTACCGGGCCGCGGGCGTCGAACCGCCCGGCCCCGCGACGTTGGCCGACGGCGGCGACACCTGCCGCGCGGCACGCCGCGACGACGGCTGGCGGCTGGACGGTGCGGTGCAGGCCGTCCTGCACGCCGACGTCGCCACGGAGATCCTGGTCGCCGCCCGTATCCCGGCCGGGGTGGCGTTGTTCGGCGTCGACCCGGCTGCCGTTTCGCTGTCCGCGCGAGACGGCGTCGACCCGCTCCGGGCGACGTCGGATATCGCGCTGGCCGGCGCCGAGGGACGGCTGCTGATCGGGCCGCCTGACGCCGCGCCACTGCTCACCGCGATCCGCGGCCGGGCGACGACCCTGCTCGCGGGCGAGGCCATCGGCGTCGCGGACCGGGCGCTGGCGATCGCCGTCGAGCACGCGAAGGCGCGGACCCAGTTCGACCGGCCCATCGGTTCCTTCCAGGCGGTGAGCCAGCAGCTCGCCGATGGCTACGCCGAGGTCGAGCTCGCGCGTTCGCTGGCCTACCGCGCCGCTGGAGCCGCCACGGCGGAAGCCGTGGCGTGCGCCGCGCACGCCGCGAGCCGCGCGGCGATCACCGTCTGCGAGACGGCGATCCAGGTCTGCGGCGGGATGGGCGTCACCTGGGAATTCCCGCTGCACCGCTGGTTCCGGCGCGCGTTGTGGCTGGAGGCGGAACTCGCCTCGGGACCGTTGGAAGCGATCGCGCACTCACTGTTCGGGGAGCACTCATGAGCCTGCAACTGCACTGGTTCCTGCCGTCACACGGCGACGGGCGGGAAGTCGCCAAGACCGCCGACGGTGTCGCGGCACCCGGCGCCCGGCGCGAACCGGACATCGAGTACCTGACCCAGGTCGCGCTCGCCGCCGACCGCTTCGGGTTCACCGGGATGCTCACGCCGTTCGGGTTGTTCTGCGAGGACCCGTGGGTCGTGGCGTCGGCGCTGGTCGGCGTGACACGGTCGGTGAAGTTCATGATCGCGATGCGGCCGGGCTTCGTCTCACCGCTGCTGGCCGCGCAGACCGCGGCGACGTTCCAGCGCGTCTCCGATTCGCGGCTGCTGCTGAACATCGTGACCGGCGGTGACCCCGACGAGCAGCGCCGCTACGGCGACTGGCTCGACCACGACCAGCGGTACGCGCGCACCGGCGAGTTCATGGACGTCTTCCGCCAGGCGTGGCCGGGTTCGCGGTTCGACTTCACCGGCACGCATTACACGTTGAAGGCCGGCATGGTCGCCCGCCCGCACGCGGTGCGGCCGACGTTGTTCCTCGGCGGTTCTTCCTCGGCCGCGCTGGAAGTCGCGGCCGCGCAGGCGGACGTCCTGCTGATGTGGGGCGAAACGCCCGCGGCGATGGCCTCACACCTCGAACGGTCACGCGCGCGGGCGGAGGCCTTGGGCCGCTCGTTGCGTTTCGGCACCCGATTCCACGTGATCAGCCGGGACACCTCCGCCGAAGCGTGGAAGGTGGCCGACCAGCTGCTCGCCGGCATGGACCCGGCCCGGATCCGGCAGGCGCAGGAACGGTTCGCCGCCACCGAATCCGAGGGCCAGCGGCGGATGGCGGCGTTGCACTCCGGCAGCACCGACTCGCTGGAGATCCACCCCAACGTCTGGGCGGGCTACGGCCTCGTGCGTCCCGGCGTCGGCACGGCCTTGGTGGGCAGCCACGAAGAAGTGGCCGAACGGATCGAGGAATACCATGCCCTCGGACTCGACCACTTGATCCTTTCCGCTCAGCCGCACCTCGAAGAGGCCTACACGTTCGGCGAAGGCGTCATGCCGCTGCTGCGGAAACGCGGGCTGCTCGCGGACACGCTCTGAGGTCCACGGGCGCTTCGGCGCGACTCGCGTGATTGGACGCGGAACTCGCGTGATCGAAGGCGTAACTCGCCGCGGTCCGGCCGTCGAGGCGCTCACTACCTGGCCCCCCGACCCCAACCCTTGTAGTCCGTGAAGGCCTCCTTGAGGGACCCAGAGTCCCTCAAGGAGGCCTTCACGGACCGACCACCTGACACGACTCAAGACGTGCATTGAGGCCTTCGGGCGCTTATCCTCTTACTCGACGGTGGAGGAATTGGGACACGCGACGTCCCAATTCCTCCATCGCCGTTTTGTTCCGGCCGCGAGCGTCAGCTGAAGCTGATGACCACGCCGCCGCCGTTGCCGGCGGCGTCACCGAGGCCGACGACGCAGGTGATGGCCTTGCAGTCCACCGTGCCGTAGCTGCTGCCGTCGGGCAGCACGCCGGTGAAGGTCTTCTGCACGGTGACCGAGGCCGAGATCTTGCCGGTCGCGTCAGCGACCAGCGACTGCTGCGAAGGGCTGCACGGGAACTGCCCCACCGCGTCCTGGGCGCACTCGCCGACGCGATAGGTACCGCCCGGCGTCAGGCCGGTTCCGACCACCTGGACCACCGCGCCGTCCGAGAGCCCCGACGACGGCGTGACCGTGACGGCCGCCGCGGCGGAGGCACCAGGGGCGACGACGGCCAGGAGGCCGAGAGCGGCGATGGCGGAACCGGCGAACTTGGCGACAAGCTTTGCGGACACAGTAATCACTCCGATTCATTGACAGGGATTTTCCGACTTCACCAGGCGCGGGTTCCGTTACCCCCCGGCGTCCTGGTAACAACGTTACGATCATCGGACCTAGATCGTCAACGATTTCTTCGAGCAGTTTTCGAGTAGGCCGTAAGAAAAAAGGTGCAATAAACTCGCGCGCTTCGTGCGTAATTCATATGTCGCGGGCAAGCCAGGAGAAGAAGGCGCGAGTGCGCGCGCGGGAACCTGATTCAGTGACCTCTGCGACCTCTTCCAGCTCCGATTTCCTGTTCGGTGGCGCGCCAGAAAGGCACGCCGCCTATACCGCGCTGCGCGAAACCGGTCCGGTCCGGAGGATCACGCTCTCCTCCGGCACCAGCGGCTGGCTGGTCAGCGGCTACGCCGAAGTCCGCCAGGCTCTCGCTCATCCGGGGCTGAGCGGGCGCACCGGCGTCGTCGGCGACCGGCGCGGACTGTCCGAGGACGTCCGGCTCGGCATGAACACGCATATGCTGAACCTCGACCCGCCGGATCACACCCGCCTCAGAAAGCTGGTGTCCGCCGCGTTCACCGTGCGCCGGATCGCGCAGCTGCGCCCCAGGATCGAGGCCATCACAGCGGAACTCCTCGACGCCGTGGCCGACTTCGACGAGGTCGACCTGATCAAGGCGCTCGCGCTGCCGCTGCCGATCCGCGTCCTCACCGAGATGCTCGGCGTGCCCGAGGACGAGGCCGGCGCCTTCCACGGCTGGACCGAGATCCTCACCGCCAGCGCGCTCCCCGTCGACGAACTCGACGCGGCGGCCGCCGAAATGCTGCGCTATGTCAGGAAACTTCTCGCCGAGAAGCGCGAGAACCCCGGCACGGACCTGCTTTCCGCGCTCGTCACGGTGCACGACGGCGAAGACCGGCTGACCGAGCACGAACTGACGTCGATGGTCTTCCTCCTGCTCATCGCCGGGCACGAGACGACCGTTCACCTCATCGGCAACGCCACTCTCGCCTTGCTCGAGAACCCGGCGCAGCTCGCCGCGCTGCGCGCGAATCCGGACGGGATGCCCGCCGCGGTCGAGGAGTTCCTGCGCTACGAAAGCCCGGTGCACGCGGCGATGCGTTACTCCACCGCGGAAGTCGAGCTCGGCGGCGTGACGATCCCGGCCGGCTCACTGGTCATCGTGTCGTTGCTGGCCGCGAACCGCGACCCCGCCCGATTCCCCGGGGCGGACACACTGGAGCTCGACCGCGCGGACAATCCGCAACTCGCCTTCGGGCACGGCATCCACCACTGTCTCGGCGCGCCGATGGCGAGACTCGAAGGCGGAATCGCGCTCGCCGCCCTGCTCACGCGGTTCCCCAAGCTGCGCGAGGCCGTTCCCGCGGAAAGTCTCCGCTGGCGTGTCAGCATGGTGATGCACGGCCTCGAAGCACTTCCCGTCCGACTTCGCTGACTATTGTCCTCAAAGGACACTTCGCCGGTGAACGCGGGCGGCAAACGCGCAGGCTGGGATAAGACGCGGCCGAAACCGCGGTGCGACACTTTCGGAGACGATCACGAATTCGCGGTGCGTATCTCACGTCCGTGAGCCGCGTCATCTCCTATTCCTGGGAAGGGAGTAGAACGTGTCCCAAGACCTAGGCACCCCGGTCACGAGCACCCCGCCGCGGGGCGCTGCCCCGCCCGCGCGGACGCCGAAGAAGAAGACCAAGACGGGGTTGTCCGCACTGGCGGCCAAACGCATCGCCGTCCTGAGCGCGCTCGTCGCCGGCGTCGCCTACGGGTGGGGTATCGGCGGGAACGCCGCACACTACGCCTACGCCGCCGCGGTCCGCAGCATGTCCCAGAACTGGCACAACTTCCTTTACGGCGCTTACGATCCCGCCGGGTTCATGAGTGTGGACAAGGCACCCGGCGCGCTCTGGTTGCAGGCACTTTCCGTCCGTGTCTTCGGCTACGAGACGTGGGCGCTGCTGTTGCCCGGCGTCATCGCGGGCGGCGTCTCGGTGTTCGTCCTGTTCGTGCTCGTGCGCCGCTGGGCCGGGCACGCTCCGGCGGCACTGGCCGCCGTACTCCTCGCCGCGACGCCGATCACGGTCGCGGCCACCCGGGTCAACCTGCCCGACTCGACGCTGATCCTGACGCTGCTCGTCGCGACCTACGCCTTCTGGCGGGCGCTGGAGAAGGCGTCGCCGCGCTGGCTGCTGCTGACCGCCGTGCTCGTCGGCGTCGGCTTCCACATCAAGCTCGCCATGGCGCT
Source organism: Amycolatopsis sp. NPDC052450 (assembly GCF_044547565.1). Taxonomy (NCBI): domain Bacteria; kingdom Bacillati; phylum Actinomycetota; class Actinomycetes; order Pseudonocardiales; family Pseudonocardiaceae; genus Amycolatopsis; species Amycolatopsis sp. NPDC052450. Next base: position 185,149 of record NZ_JBIUAQ010000015.1, read on the forward strand.
GGCCATCCTGCCGGTACTCGGCATCGTCTACCTCGTCGCCGCGCCGACCTCGGCGGGACGCCGGGTGCTGCACCTGCTCGGCGCCGGCGCGGTCACCGCCGCGGTGTCGTCGATCTGGATGCTCATCGTGTCGTTCACGCCCGCGGGCTCCCGCCCGTACATGGACGGCAGCACCTCGAACTCGGTGTGGCAGATGGTCTGGTCCTACAACCTCTTCGACCGCACGGACGCCGCGAAGGCGGGGAACTCGGCTGAACTGCCCGTCCTGCCCGACGGCAAGGTCACGCCGGTCGACCAGGGCGGCGACACCGGCGTGTTCCGGCTGTTCAACGACCTGATCGGCGGCCAGATCTCGTGGCTGCTGCCGCTGGCGCTGCTGCTGCTCGTCGTCGGCCTGGTCGCCGCGGGCCGCGCTCCGCGCACCGACAAGCAGCGCGCGGGCTGGCTGCTGTGGGGCGGCTGGCTCGTCCTCTTCGCCGGCGCGCTCAGCTTCTCGCAGAGCATCCACCCGTACTACACGAGCATCCTGGCACCGGCCATCGCCGCGATCGGCGGCGTGGGCCTGCACTTCGCCTGGACGACGCGCCGTCACCCGTGGGTGTTGCCGGTCGGGCTGCTCGCCACCGGCGCCTGGGCGTTCGTGCTGATGAGCCGTTCCGGCGACTACGTGCCGTGGCTGCGGCCTGTCGTCGCGGTCGCGGCCGTCCTCGCCGCGGCGCTGGTCCTCTTGCGCCGCACGGGGAAGTTCGCCGTCGTGACCGGGGCCGTCGCCGGGGTCGCGCTGCTGGCCGGGCCGGTCGCCTGGGCGGCGCCCACCTTCCAGCCGCCGACGGATCCGCGTACGGCGATGTTCCAGAACTTCAACCCGCTCGCGGGACCGAACCCGAACGCGCTCTCCACCGGCATCGACCTGACGAAGTTCATGGCGGGCGGCCCGAAGCCCGGCGCGGCAGGCGGGCAGGCCATGCCGTTGCCCCCGCCGATCATGTTCCAGATGATGCCGTCGGACGCCGATCAGAAGCTCCTCGGTTTCCTCAAGGCCAACGACCGCGGCGAGCGTTTCGACCTGGCGACCTTCGGCGGCACCGGCGCCTCGCCCTACATCCGGGCGGGCCTGTCCGTGATGCCGATGGGCGGCTTCGTCGGCACCATGCCGATGCCGACCGCCGCCGGTCTCGCGGAAGCCGTCCAAAGTGGACAGGTTCGGTTCGTGTTGTTCGGCGGATTCGCCTACGACAGCCCGACCGCGCTCGCCCGCAAGGACTGGGTGGTGCGCAACTGCACCCGCGTCCCGCCGCCCGCCTACACCGCGAACCCGTGGATGGGCTTCACCTCCGCCCTGTTCGACTGCAAACCGGGAGCGTGATGCCCGATGACGGCTGAACTCACCGCGGCACCCCGCCTCGCCCCGGGAAGCCGCACGACGGCGACCGTCGAGATCGTCATCCCGGTGCTCAACGAGGAACGTGCCCTGCACGGCTGCATCACCACGCTGAGCGCGTTCCTCGGCGACGGCTTCCCGTTTCCCTGGTCGATCACCATCGCCGACAACGGCAGCACCGACCGGACCTGGGAGATCGCCACCGAACTGGCCGAACGGAACCCGCGCATCTCCGCGCGGCGGGTGCCGGTCCGCGGCCGGGGCGCGGCGATCAAGGCGACGTGGGGAGCCAGCACCGCCGACATCGTCGCCTACATGGACGTCGATCTCTCGACCGGGTTGGAGAGCCTGCTCCCCCTGATCGCGCCACTGGTCAGCGGACACTGCGAGATCACCATCGGGACCCGGCTCGGCCGCGGCTCGCGGATCCGCCGCAGCCTCAAACGCGAGATCGTCTCCCGCACCTACAACGCGATCACGCGGCACGTGTTCGGGCTGCGCAGCACCGACACGTCCGCCGGCTTCAAGGCGGCCCGGCGCGACGCCGTGGCCGGGCTGCTGGAAGCGGTCGAGGACGACCACTGGTTCTTCGACACCGAGATGCTGATGCTGGCCGAGCACAACGGGCTGCGGGTGCACGAGGTGCCGCTGGACTGGGTCGAGGACGTCGATTCGCGGGTCAAGGTCACGCAGACCGCGATGGGGAACCTGAAGGGCCTGGTCCGCGTGGGCCGGGCGATCGCCGCCGGGAAAGGACGGGTGAACGTGCCGGAGATCCCGCAGTTGCGCGCCACCCATCCCGACGCCGTGCTCGCCGAACCACGGGCCGCGACCTTGGCGAAATTCCTGGGGTTCGCGGTCATCGGTGTCATCTCGACGGTGCTCTACACGCTCCTGTACCTCCCCTTGCGGGTACCGCTGACGCCGGCGGGGGCGAACCTGGTCGCGCTCGTGCTCGTCGGGGTGGCCAACACCGAGGCGAACCGGCGCTGGACGTTCAACCGCGGCGGCGGGCACCGGCTCGGATTGCACACCCGCGCCGCGATCCTGTTCGCCACCACGTATCTGCTGACCACGATGGCCGTGACCGGGCTGCACCTGATCGCCCCGGGCTCCGGGCCGGTCGTCGAACTGCTCGTGCTCATCGTCGCCTACGGGCTGATGACGCTGCTGCGGTTCGTGGCCCTCGACCGCTGGGTCTTCGCCCAGCACCGGAAGGAGCACGGGTGAAGACGGCGGACGTCACACGCATCACCGAGATGGAGGACCGCCACTGGTGGTTCCGGGAAAAGCGGCACCTGCTCGCCGACGAGCTGAACCGGCTCGGCCCGCCCGGCCGCGCGCTCGACATCGGCGCGGCGGGCGGCGGCAACACGCGGGTGCTGCGCTCGCGCGGCTGGGACGTCGTCGCCACGGACTACGACGAGAACGCCGTCGAAATCGCGCGCTCACGCGGTCTCGACGCGATCCACGCCGACGCCCGTGACCTGCCCCTGCCGTCTTCGTCGTTCGATCTGGTGGTGGCCTTCGAAATCCTCGAGCACATCCAGGAAGACGACCAGGCCGCGGCGGAACTGTTCCGGGTGCTGCGGCCCGGCGGCTCCGCGCTGATCAGCGTCCCGTCCGGAATGGACCTGTGGTCGGCGCACGACGTCGCGGTGCACCACGTGCGCCGCTACGACCGGGCTGCGCTGCGGAAGGTCATCGAGGACGCCGGCTTCGTCGTCGACGAGCTTTGGAGCTGGAACGTCCTGCTCCGGCCGGTAGTGGCGCTACGGCGGCGATCGGCCCGCGGGAACGAGCTCAACGAGCACACGCCCTGGCTGGTCAACCGTGCCCTGACCGCGATCGTCACGGCGGAGCGGTACCTCCCGACGCGCTCGCGGCGGGGCGTCTCGCTGATCCTGAAGGCCCACAAGCCTTAGCGGCTTGCTGGGAAGGCCCCCTTGCTCGCGCCCGGCGTGAGGAAGGGGGCCTTCGTGTACCTGGCCGGTGCTGCGGCGGGGGCCGCGGGTGGGGTTCTGCCGCCGGTTCGCGGTGGCGGTACAGGGGTGGTGGGGGGGGGGGGGCATTAGGAAAAGAGAGGGTGTGGTTATGGGGTTTGTGAAAACACCGGAGCACCCCCCGACAACACCCCCCACCCGCGCCGCCCCCC